>JAJGAH010000127.1 GCA_020844525.1 Eubacterium sp. | reverse complement strand
AAGAAAGATACAGACCACCTGTTTGATAATGTTTTGAAAAATTCTCTTCTTTGTCATTTAAGCCAGCTCTCCCTTCCTGCTCATTACCTTTACAATGATAACACCGATGACTGCAGTGATTGCCAGAAGAATCGTATTCAATGCGGTGGATAAGCCATACTGGCCGGTACCATATAACTGGAAGACGTAGGTAGTGATCACCTCTGTCTTGTGACCCGGACCACCATTTGTCAGAACGTAGATAATATCAAACACCTTCAGTCCATAGGTGATGCCGAATACCAGGTTGATCATGATCGGACCGCGCATCATGGGAAGCGTTACATACTGAAGCTTTTTCCAGAAGCCCGCGCCATCAATTTCAGCAGCCTCGTACAGAGAATCATCAATGGTATTCAGGCCGGCCAGGAAGATGGTCATAATATAACCAATACCTCTCCATGCATCCACCGAGAAAATGGATTTCCATACCATATTCGGATCAGACAGCCATCTCTGTTTCAGAAAACCAAGTCCTATAGCAGAAAGTGTTTTGTTCATCAAGCCGGTATTATAGGAAAAGATAGATGAAAAAACGATACCGATGATTACGAACGGAAGAATAGATGGCAGGTAAAATACTGTCCGGTAAAATTTCTTTCCCTTCAGTCGTGAATTCAGAAGAATGGCAAGGAAAAATGCAGGTATAATCTTTACGATATTGGAAATCAGTGTAAATTTGATCGTATTCCAGAAGCCCGCCATATAATTCTTGTTGGAGGTGAACAGATCAATGTAGTTCTGCAGCCCAACAAAATGCAGACCATTCTTTGATGTCATTCTGCTCCAGTCTGTAAAGGAATAGAATACACCGAGCGCACTTGGAAAAAGAAAGAATACGAGATAGATAATCAGTGGCAGAATGACAAACCATCTTGGATAAATTTTATTTTTATTCATAGTTGCCTCTTCGATTTTATAGTCAGAATAAGTTTTATAGAGAATGTTCGGATCGGCCAGCCAGGTTATTCTGCCGCCGGATCTGTCTGACAGATGCTTTGTTTCAATAAAAAGTGCCGCCTGTGGAAGACCTGCAAAGCCCTCTGGCGACACTTCCTTTCACAATTTGTTATGCAGTTATATGTTCAGGCTTTCTGGTCTTTATGACCATGCGGAATCTCCCGCTGCCTTCGCATCCTCTGCACGGTTTGCATCCATGTTCTTCAGAACATCATTGGCTGAAATATCACCCTGACAGAAGGAAATCATATCAGATCCGAAATCCATCCAGTAATCGTTGGTGTACTTTGTGCCAGTCTGCAGAACAGGAACACCCATCTTTGACTTATCAACAGTAGCCATGAATTCTTTTTCTTCCGGCAGCCAGTGCTGCTCAATGTCTACGTTCACATCCAGGTTGGTGTACTGCGGAGAATTGTCCAGAATTTCCTGCAGACTTTCCGGTGTGCATACGAACTGGAAGAATGCCTTTACAAGATCCTCATGCTCTGTGCCCTTGTAACCGAACATGGTCGGGCCAGCCGGGTTGGTCGGATACCAGGTGTTGTCACCCAGCGGGATCAGGAACATTCCGAATTCATCCTTTGTGCCGGTATCGTCCTGAATCTGTTTGATAAAGCTGGAGTTTGCCATAGCCATTGCTGTGGTTCTGTCTGCGAACTCATTCTCAAGGTTTGTGGAATCTGTTCCTACCCAGTCCTCTCCGAAGTATCCGTCATCGGAAAGCTCCTTGAACTCGTTCAGTACCTCGAGCATCTTCTTGTTGTCAGCGAATGTAGCTTTGTTGTTATTCAGATCATCATAGAGGTTCGGGTTGTCTTCTGTGTAAACACCGCCGATCTGGAAGAACGCCAGCTGCTCCTGCCATCCGTCAGCACCAGGCATGAACCAGGGTGTCTCAACGCCGGAATCCTTGATCTTCTTCAGATCCTCTTTCAGTGCATCATAGGTAGTCGGTACATCCGTAATGCCGAGCTCCTTGAACAGGGACTTGTTGTAAACCATGACATATTCCGGAGAATTGTGCCAGATCTGCAGGCCGTAGAGCTTTCCATTGCTGATGCAGGAAGCCTGACGTGATTCCGGCATTACATTCTGCCAGTCAGCGCCCGTGAAGTCGATACAGTACTCTTCCGGATTGCCGATATTGGATTCGATAGCACCAACAGGATTGGACTGGATCCAGAAAATATCCGGGCAGGTTCCATTGGCCAGATCGGACTGAAGGATATCGGAATACTGATCTGCAGGAATTGTCTGTACATCAACCGTAACCCCGTAGGTATCCTCAAAACGCTGGATCGTCGCATCATAACGATTGTCCATCCATCCTGCCGAAACAAGAATGCTGAGCTCTTCGCCCTTGAACTGGTCCTTGTTTTCCACAGCCTTTACAACCACATTGTCCGTTGAGCCGGAAGTGGAAGATACAGCTTCCGTAGAAGTGGATGTCACCGCTTCTGTGCTGTCAGAGCCTGTGTCCGCAGCAGACGTGCTCTCCACTGCCGAGGCAGACGTGGATGCTGACGCAGATGAGGAAGAAGCTGACGTACCTGTACTGCCAGTAGAACTTCCGCATCCAGCGAGCAGGGACGCGGTCATTGCTCCACAGAGGAGCATGGTCAATGTTTTTCTTTTCATTTTACATTTCCCTCCCTTTTTTGTTCAGATCGCATTTATGTTCTCCGCTTGAACTAACTGTATGTTAACAATTTTCCCTTGTCATATCCATGGACTTTTTTCGCTACGATCTGGGATATTTTGTCGTATTTTTCAATATTATCCATAATCAAAAAGCTTTTTATATGCATTTTGCCCGAGGTATTGAGAGAATGTGCTGATTATCTTTGGAGAAAAGTTATAATGTACAGAAAATCATGACGCAAAAAAAGAGCAGGAATCGCTTCCTGCCCTTTCTCATTCTTCCGCTGCCGATCTCACTTTCTTGTCACGGCATCGTTCTTTTCTTTGAAAAAATCCTGTGTTTTACTTCTTCAAATGCTTCAGCGCGACCATTCCTGCAATCACTGCAGCAGCGGCTCCCACTGCCTTTGTGACATTGCTGTTTTTCACATTTTCTGCTGCTTCTGTCACCTTCTGCTTGTCAATCGGCGGTTCAAAATCCTTCTTCTCAGCCGCTCCAAGACGGATCAGAAGAGTCTCAAGATCCGTGTTGTGCGCCAGCTTCAGGGCACCCATGATGGCAGCCTTTTCAGCCGCTCCAATCGGCCAGTCCTTGATCATCTTGCCATCGTTCATTTTGACGCCGGCTTTGATCAGGTCACGGATATCATAGATGGACCCCCATACCTCCGGAACACCTCTGTCCACATTGCACAGGGTATATACTGCTTCCATACCTGTACGGATGGAATATTCCGTCGTAAATACTGTATCACGAGGTGTTTCAGCGTACTGGCCGAGGAATGCCAGGTTGACAGATCCCTTCGGAACCACAAGCGGACGGTCACCGTATTTTCTCGGCTCAAAGAAGGAGGTTACATATGGCATCATGCACGGAGTCGTGTTGCACTCCTTTTCTGCCAGCTCGTCAATACGGTCGGTCGGAATGCCGATATGATAAAGCCATTCTGCGCAGAGCTCCTGACCACTGCACATGAACATCGGCTTCTGAATATAGTCACCGCAGTCATCCCAGCAGTTAAGTCCATAGACCCAGATCAGGCAGTGGTCATCAGGCTGATCCTGGAACTGTCCCTGACGGTTGATCGTCCAGCTGATCAGCCAGCTGGAATCTCTTGCCGTGACGATGCCGCCGGTAACCACATTTCCGGAGAGCGGATCTCTGTGGCAGATCTTCTGAATCGCTTCCAGAATCTCGGGGTTCGCAGTGTCTACTGTCCAAGACTCCCAGCTTGTCTCCTTGATGTCACGGAAGAACACATCCGGATGACCGAATGCATCATCCTGTGCGGCCATCTTCTTCCAGAGCTCT
The DNA here is from genome assembly GCA_020844525.1 of Eubacterium sp. Taxonomy (GTDB): domain Bacteria; phylum Bacillota; class Clostridia; order Lachnospirales; family Lachnospiraceae; genus Bilifractor. The sequence goes on along the minus strand of JAJGAH010000127.1, from coordinate 3,210 downwards.
ACAGATGGTCCCTGTCCGTTGACAATCTGCACCTCCGGTGCATGGGTCTGGTCACCATAGGCAGATCCGTCACCCTGTGACCCATTTGTCACAAACACAAGATCGTTTTCCGTCAGATCCAGTGCCTTCTCCTCTCCATCCTGGGTATATTCGATACGGACAGCTTCTTTTCTGACCGGTGTGCAGTCACATACGACATTGGTTACCTGTGTATTGTACAGGATAACAGCGCCGGCATCCTGAATGTATTTCACCATAGGAAGAATCATGGACTCATACTGGTTATATCTCGTAAAACGAAGTGCGCTCAGGTCCGGCAGACCATCGATATGGTGGACATACCGCTGCATATATTTCTTCATTTCGAGGGCGCTGTGCCACTTCTCAAATGCAAACATTGTCTGCCAGTAAACCCAGAAATTCGTCTTGTAGAAGTCCTCATCAAAGACATCGTCGATGGTCTTGTCCGCAAGCTCCTCATCACTGGCAAACATCAGCTTCATCAGCTGTTTCTCTGCGCTCTTATTCAGATCATACTTGCGGTCTGTATGTGCATCCTGTCCCTGCTTTTCCGTCACACGGCAGAGGGAATAGTTCGGATCCTCCTTGTTCAGCTTATAGTACTCTGAAAAAATCGTTTCTCCCGGATTTACAATGGACGGAATCGAACGGAACAGGTCCCACATGCACTCGAAATGGTTGTCCATCTCGCGTCCGCCTCGCATGATGTAGCCCTTCTGCGGGTCATGAAGTCCATCACAGGAGCCACCTGCCAGTGGAAGCGATTCAAACAGTGTGATGTTCTTCCCGGGCATCTGCACGTCCCGGATCAGATAGCAGGCTGCAGAAAGTCCGCCCAAACCGGTACCTACAATATACGCATGCTTATTCTCAATTCCTTCCGGCTTCTCCGGAGTCGCAAATGCTTCATAATTACCGCTGCTGTAATACATAGCTGTTCCTCCTTTAAATATGACCATAAGTCATTTTCTTTGTTTCGAGCATATACCATTCTGATGATTGCGTCAATAAATTTTGCATGCTTGAAGCAGATTTAATAATTTATTTAGGATTTCGATATACTTAAGACAGAAAACAGGATCTTCTACTGTTTTTCATGGACAAAAATTCTATATCCGTATATCATGTTGTCAAGGTCATAAAATGTAAGCTCATGAAATTGTCTTGAAATTCTCACGGCTTCGACACGCAAGAAGTACTACGGTTCTTCTAGCATGTCTGCAGATGTTCGAATTTAAAGACAATTTTCTAAATATGTACCTATTGCCCCGCTTCTCAAAAAAAATGACGCAATGGATGATAGATGTATATTTATTAACACTTAAACCTGCTTTCAATATCTTGCGTGAAAGGATGAAGAGATGGTTAATTTTAATACAATCAAAGGTTTTATCTCAGATATGGACGGTGTCCTCTACCATGGAAATGAGATTCTGCCCGGAGTGCCGGAGTTTTTGGCATGGCTGAAGGAGAATCATAAGGAGTATCTATTTCTCACAAACAATTCAAATCTGACACCCAAGGGACTGCAGCAGAAAATGGGCCGCATGGGCCTGGATGTCGGAGAGGAACACTTTTATACGAGTGCCCAGGCAACTGCGGCTTTTCTGAAGGATCAGGCCCCCGGCTGCTCTGCCTATGTCATCGGTGAAGCCGGACTGCTCAATGCCCTTTATGATGCCGGAATTGTCATGAACGATGTGGACCCGGATTATGTCGTAGTCGGAGAAGGACGCAATTATTCACTTGATTCTCTGACAAAGGCCTGTAATCTCGTGCTGGGAGGAGCCAAGCTGGTCGGCGCCTGTGCGGACGTATCCGGTCCCATTGAGAATGGGATTGCCCCGGCCTGTGGTGCGCTGATTGCACCGATTGAGATTGCAACCGGCGTCAAGGCTTATTTCTGCGGAAAGCCGAACCCTCTGATGATGCGCACCGGTCTGCGCATACTGAACTGTCATTCTGCAGATGCAGTCATGATCGGTGACCGCATGGACACAGATATCATTTCCGGTCTGGAAAGCGGCATGTCTACTGCGCTGGTACTTTCCGGCATATCCACGCGGGAGACGCTGAAATTATATGGATACAGGCCATCCATCGTACTGAACGGTGTCGGCGATATTCCTGAAATTGCCAGCAATTCAAAATAAGAATAAATGCCGGAGAGCTTTCTGTACACAGCTGGTTCGCTCCAGATGATTGACGCATACCTGCAGATGTTTATTTATCGCATAGCAGCAGATGATTGTCCCACAGTTATCTGATGCATGATCACAGGATACTCACATATTAATCGCATATTAAAACCCGGCCTGCCAGAAGAAAACGGGTTGACAAGCCGGGTAATTTCATGTAAATTATTAGTTAGATACATTAAACTTTTTCGATAAGCTCCCATTTCGGGAGCTTATCTCTAGTAGCTAAGTTAGATTAAACTAATATTATTTAGACGCATCTTGCATGCGATCAGCAAACTATTTCCCATTATTTTTACATGATTCATTCACAAGGAGGGCAACGAAAATGAGTGTCATCATCATCGGAGGCAATGAGTGTATGGAACGCCGTTATATGGACATGTGCAAAAAGCATGGATGTGATGCAAAAGTCTTCTGCAAATTCAATACCAGAATGATGAGCCGTATTGGATCACCCGATCTTTTGATTCTTTTCACACACACAGTTTCGCACAAAATGGTGCAGTACGCACTGAATGAGACTTCATCCAAAACTAAAATTGTTCGTTCTCATACGAGTTCCATAACATCCCTGAGTAAAATTCTTGAAGAAAGTGCCTGAAAGAAGCTCCGCGTGCTGGATGTGTCTGTATTCTCACGTAATAGCTTCATATTCTCATCTTATTTGTCAATATGATTCGGAGCATTAACACGATCCAGACACGCAACCTGACTTTTACCCATTCGCTTTGCGTGATACATGGCAAGATCCGCTTTCTGGACCATTTTCTGCAAATGGTTCTTCTGCGCTGTATATCCGATAGACGCGGTAATGAAAACGCACTTACCTCCCTTGTCCGAAGGATAAAAGCTGTGATGATTGATTAATAGTTTCCCAACCAGTTAGACTATACAGCATTTTTTCTGGGCCTCCCGCGCTTCTTCTTCGGCGGCTCCTTTGGCTTGGGTAGTAGACCTAAGTTCTGAAGAACTTCCGTATAGGCGACGT
>JAJGAH010000126.1 GCA_020844525.1 Eubacterium sp. | reverse complement strand
GCTTTCTTCCTCCAGATTGTATCTGGGTCTGCGCTTTGGCGTCACACGGACATAGTAATAATTGTTGTCATCTTCAAACTGAAGAAACTCTGTGTGCGCATAGTCAGCATTGTAAAAGAAGAATTCAAAGACAAACGATACAGCAACAGAAAGCACTGTTTCCAGACAGGTCATCGGAAGATTGATCTTCACATTCAGGATACTGCCGCCTGCAATCATCAGTCCCAGATAAACAATGGCAGATACAATAATACTGATCTCCCAGGCGTGACTGCTGATCAATTCATGAATGGATGTCACAATCAGGAACACGACGATAAACGATACAAGCACCAGCATCGTTTTTGCATTCAGCATGGCACCTGGTATTGCCTGTACAATATCAACCATCGTCGCGCCCTTGGTATTTACGACACCCTCGATGGTCTCCGGAAGGCAATTCACGAATGACCATGAAATCACGCTGAACAGAATGCTGATCGCTGATACGGGACCACGCATAAGTCCCATGACAACAGGAACCGTCAGCGGCACATGCAGCGTAACCGCAACCGGTGTCAGGACAATTGCCAGCGCATCCTTTGGGACAAAGCGGAAATACAGAAGAAGCATCAGCAGATACAGGACTACTGCAAAGGCACCGACGATCGGACTCAGGCCAAAGCAGTTTGCCACAATCAGGATTGTTCCGATAAACACGATTCCATTGAGAGGAAGAATACCACAGATCACGGAAAGGATGATGAGTACAAGCAGATTATTCACCTGACCCAGGTAGCCGATTCTGTCATTCAGGGTGATAAATGTCAGGATCGCCAGTGCAAACCGGAAAAGCGGACGAATGTAGACATCATAATCCGTAAAAAAGCGAATCATCTTTTCCCTTAATTCAAGTAAAGTGTTCATTCTTCCTCTTCCTCCTGCTTATGCTTCGCATAGACATTGTCAGAACCCGCATGCCTGTACATACGGTTCAGCCGTGCAAGCGCCCGATTATATTCCTCCATATCACTCTGCATCCGTACATAGCGGATTCTTGCAAGGATATAGGCAATCACCGAATATACCCCGACAAAAATAACGTAGCTGACAACAAGACCAGCTATCAGAAAGCGGATATCCTGCATATTCAGCCATGAAAAAACCGTGTCGATATTGACGAGCGCCAGCATACCCAGAAGCAGTATATAAGCAATTGTGCTCAGAAGAAAATTACGGATCAGGGCAAATGCCGTATAATCTCCCCGATAGTACCGGCTGATCCGGAACGATCCATCCTGATGCTTTTTTTCAAATCTTGCAAGACCGATCATCAGATACAGCCTTTTCTTATCAACCATGTTTCTGTCCTCATTTTGTAGAAAATTTTTTCTTATTCTAGCATAATTTCACAGCCAATAAAAGTAAATGTTGGCCATGGCTCACCTCAGAATGCTCTTCCGGGTGCAATAGAAGCGCAGGCAAACCATACTTTCCGGGCCCCGGCACCAAGAACAGTTTCTGTAAGTGCATCCAGCGTCGTACCGGTAGTATAGATATCATCCACCAGCAGTACCCGCTCCGGCAGCCTGATGCCCTCCAATGCGGCAAACGCATTCTGCAGGTTATTCCTCCGCATAGATGGTGTAAGACCTTTCTGTGGTCTGGTGTTTTTTCTTCGGAAAATCTCATGCTGTGCACAGGGAATATGCAGAGATGCCGCCAGCCTTTTCCCAAGCTCTTCCGCCTGGTTATAGCCCCGCTTCCTGTATCGCTCCGGATGAATTGGAACCGGAACAATCAGCTCCGGCATCCAAACATTCAGAAACGGCTCCCCGAACTTCCGGATCGCTGCAGCATAAAAAGATGCATACTCTGCCCTTCCATCATATTTGAATCTGGTAATAGAATCCTGCACACGGCCGCGATATGTAAAAGGTGCAAATCCGCGTATAAACAGATGCTCCTTTCTCCGGCAGTTATCACAGTACTCCAGGGTATCCGTCTCAAGCGGCCGCCCGCATTTCTGACAGACCGGACCCTGGATAAGCTTCAGCTCCCCGGCACATCTGCGGCACAGCAGCGGTTCCCGTCCGGACAGCAGCCTGTCACAGAAGGGGCAGTGACGTGGATACAGAATTTCCAGCAGCCCCGATACCTGTTCTCTTGTAATCTTTGACAGCAAGTCTTACCTCCCTGCACCGAAAAATTTATACGATATTGGGCTTAAAAAATGAATGATTATGAAATTGTCTTGAAATTCTCACGGTTTCGACATGCAAGAAGTACTACGGTTCTTCAATTTTGCTAAAGACGTTCAGAAAAAGTCAAAACTCGCTGCATTCTGCAGCTCAGACAGTTGACTTTTTCTGAACAACGCAAAATCTCATCACCAAGTACTTCTGGCATGTCTGCAAATGTTCGAATTTCAAGACAATTTCTTATACACATACTTTTTTAATCCTGACATCACATGCATGATTGCACGCTCCGACTGCAGATCGTCCCGGCATGCTCCACACCGGTTACACCTCCGTGATATCCTGCTGCAGTTCCACGATCCGTTCTGCCAGCGAGGTATAGCGGTTCTCCTCTGTTGCATTATCAATCATCGCCTGAAACACCTGTTTGCTACCGGTCAGCACCACACATTTTCTGGCTCTGGTTACGGCAGTATACAGAAGGTTCCGGGTCTGCAGCATATGGGGCACATTCAGAAGCGGTATGACAACAGCGGCATACTCGCTTCCCTGCGCCTTATGGACCGTGGTGGCATACGCCAGCTCCAGTTCATCGAGCTGCCTGAAGGAATAGTCCACAGATTTTCCCTCATCGTATTCTACTGTCAGAAGCTCATTGGCCGGATCAATTCTGCGAATGATGCCCATATCTCCGTTGAAAACGCCCATCCCCTGCTGAACTGTGATCCCGCGACTTCCCTTCAGTTTCCACTCCAGCTGATAATCGTTGCGGATCTGCATCACCTTATCGCCCTCACGAAACACGCCCTGGGGCATTTCCTTTTCCTGCTTCCGGTCTGATTTGGGGTTCAGGTAGTTCTGAAGAATCCGGTTCAGGCTGTCCACCCCAAGAGCACCCTTGCGGGTCGGTGTCAGCACCTGAATCTCCGAATAATCCGCATGCACATACCTGGGAAGCTTTTCCTGTACAAGTGCCAGAACAACACGCTGCACGACCCTCACATCTTCTCTTTCAAGGAAAAAGAAATCCCTGCTCCGGTTGTCCGTCTTCACGGGAAGACCTGCATGGATCTTATGAGCATTCACAATAATATCGCTTTCCTGTGCCTGCCGGAAAATTCTTGTCAGCATCACAACCGGAAAAGCACCGGAGCGGATCATATCCTTGAGGACGCTGCCCGGTCCGACACTCGGGAGCTGGTTCTGGTCTCCCACAAGAATTAGACGTGTGCCCGGAACAATAGCGGACAGCAGTGCATGCATCAGATAAATATCCACCATGGACATCTCATCGATAATGATTACATCCTGCTCCAGCGGATTTTCGGCATTCCTGTCAAACCTTACTTTTCCGGCATCATCCTCTGCGGCTCCGGATATTTCAAGCAGGCGGTGAATTGTAGAGGCCTCGCAGCCCGTTGCCTCCGTCATCCGCTTTGCTGCCCTTCCGGTCGGCGCGGCCAGTGCAATGCGCAGTTTTTCTGACGCAAAGTACCGGATCATGGTATTGATGGTGGTTGTTTTCCCGGTTCCCGGTCCGCCAGTCAGGATAAAAATTCCATTGGATGCTGCCATTGCCACAGCCTGTCTCTGCCGTTCATCCAGTACAAGCGCATCATCCTTTTCAATTCTGCGGATTCTTTCGTTGACGGCATTTTCATCCTCTTCTACATGAAGATTCAGGTCCTGAAGCATTCTGGCACAGTTCAGCTCTGTGAAATAGGACTGGGTTGTGTAAACCCTCGTAAGGGAATCACCATTTTCACCAGGACAGGACCTGACCGTGATTTTCTTGTCAATGGCAAGGTCCATCAGATACTTCTCAGTCTGGGCAGAATCTGTTCCAAGCAGCTCAGCAGTTCTCTGAAGCAGAATTTCCTTCGGCAGATACATATGTCCCTGTGTTCCTGCCTGTCTGAGCACATAAAGGATTCCGCTGCGGATCCTGTACTCTGAATCCGGCCGTATTCCTGCCCTTGCTGCGATCTCATCCGCAGTCTTAAACCCGACCCCATCAATGTCCTCCGCCATCTGATAGGGATTTTCCCGCATAATCCGGTACATGGTTTCCTGGTATCGGTTATATATCCGGATTCCAAGGGAGAGGGATATCCCGTACTGGGAAAGAAAGATCATGGCATTGCGCATCTGCGCCTTCGTTTCAATCTGTTCACCGATCTCCCTTGCTTTCCGCTCACTGATCCCCTTGATCTCAGAAAGACGCTCCGGCTCCTCCTCCAGAATTCTGAGCGTATCATCGCCAAAATGCTTCAGAATTCTGGAGGCAAGCGCCGTTCCGACCCCTTTGATTGCGCCGCTGCCCAGATACCGTTCCAACGCTGTGCTGTCCTTCGGAATTGTCACCTGAACAGACTCTGCCTGAAATTGCATACCGTAGCTTGGATGAAGCGTATAGTCACCGACCGCTTCTATATACTCTCCCTCATTCACGGAGGAGAAATTTCCCACACAGGTTATTTCATCATCCGCGAGGGAAAGGTTCAGAACAGTGTAGCCATTTTCTTCATTTCGATAGACGATATGTTCCACATACCCTTCTATTTTTTCCGACATCCCACTCTCCAATAATCAGCTGTCAGTGAAATCTTTTCGCCCGTTCAAAGTCTGACATTGCGCGAATATACTGTCCGGTTCCAAGGGCAACTGCCTGCTGCGGATGATCCGCCAGCAGCGTGTGGATCCCGGTTGCCCTTTCAATCTCCGACTGCAGCCCTTTCAGCATTGCACCGCCCCCGGTCAGAACAATCCCCCTTTGCGCAATATCGCCGGCCAGGTCCGGCGGTGTCTTTTCCATAACCATACGAATTTCCTCGATGATACCGCGGACCTCAGGAGCAACTGCCTCCTTCACCTGGTCTGTCGTAATGCTGACGTTCCGTGGAAAGCCTGCATCAACGTCCCGTCCGGTCACCTGCATCTGTTTCTGGTTCGGCGCAGATTCTACTGACCCGATCTGTATCTTGAGGTTCTCGGCGCTCTGACTGCCGATAATCACGCCATAGTTATCATGGATATACTTGCAGATAGCAGTATCAAATGTTTCACCCGCAATCCGGACAGATTTTGATATCACGATTCCGCCAAGAGAAAGCACGGCGATCTCACTGACACCACCGCCGATATTGACGATCATGCTGCCACAGGGGCGCATGATATCCACGCCTGCCCCCATCGCGGCGACAATCGGCTCCCGAACAAGTACTGCGTCCCTCGCGCCGGCACGGTAGGCAGCCTCCTCCACAGCTCTTCTCTCAATATCCGATACACCGCCTGGTACACAGATACAGATGCGCGGCTTCAGAATATTCCAGTTTCCCATGGATTTTCGGATAAAATAGCGCAGCATGCGCTCCGTCACAACAAAATCCGAAATAACCCCATCCTTCAGAGGCCGTATGCCGACGATATTGCCCGGCATCTTTCCGATACACTGTGCAGCCTCGTTTCCAAAGGCCAGAATCTGATTTGCGTCACGGTCATAAGCGACTACCGAGGGCTCCTGATAAAGAATCCCCTTTCCTCTGACATATACAATAATTGTGGCGGTTCCAAGATCAATTCCAATATCTGTGACCGGCATCTCGATCTTCCTTTCCTGTCTGAATAATATTTGCGATGATCGGTCTCCCCATGGGGTTGCTCCGATCGGGAGTACAGCGGACAATTACACCTCAGGGGATGTTTCGGAAGAAGCATTCTTCAGGTATGCCCTGAGATATTGTCCTGTATAGGACTCCGGAACTGCTGCAACCTCCTCCGGGGTTCCCCTGGCAATCACGGTTCCTCCCTTGTCTCCGCCCTCCGGCCCCATATCGATAATATAGTCCGCAGTTTTGATAACATCCAGATTATGTTCAATCACAATAACGGTATTCCCGTCGTCTACAAATCTCTGCAGAATTCTGACCAGTTTATTGACGTCCTCAAAGTGGAGGCCGGTGGTCGGCTCGTCGAGAATATAGCAGGTTTTTCCTGTACTTCTCTTGGAAAGCTCAGCAGCCAGCTTAATCCGCTGTGCCTCGCCTCCGGAGAGCTCTGTGGAAGGCTGTCCCAGCTTTACATAGGAAAGTCCGACATCATACAGGGTCTTGATTTTCCGGTAGATCGAGGGAACCTTTTCGAAAAAGGTCAGAGCCTCCTCCACCGTCATGTCCAGAACCTCGTAGATATTCTTTCCCTTGTACTTCACCTCAAGAGTTTCCCGGTTATACCGCTTGCCGCCGCAAACCTCGCAGGGAACATAGATATCCGGGAGAAAGTGCATCTCGATTTTGACGATTCCGTCACCGGAGCAGGCCTCACATCTTCCGCCCTTTACGTTAAAGCTGAACCTTCCTTTTTTATAGCCACGTGCCTTTGCATCCGGCGTCGCGGCAAACAGGTCACGGATCAGGTCAAACACGCCGGTGTACGTAGCCGGGTTTGACCGTGGCGTACGTCCGATCGGAGACTGGTCAATGTTGATCACCTTGTCCAGCTGGTCCATACCATCAATTCCCTTATGCAGGCCCGGAATCACAAGCGCATGGTTCAGCTCTTTCTGCAGATGTTTGTACAGGATCTCATTGACCAGTGAACTCTTTCCCGATCCGGACACACCGGTCACACAGGTCATCACCCCGAGCGGGAATTTCACATCGATATTTTTCAGATTGTGTTCCCTGGCACCACGCACGGTCAGCCATCCCTTCGGTGCCTTCCTTGTCTGAGGTACCGGAATTTTCCGTTTCCCCGAGAGGTACTGCCCCGTGATGGATGCCGGACATTTCATGATATCCTCTGCCGTGCCCATAGCCACAAGCTCGCCACCGTGACTGCCCGCCCCCGGACCGATATCCACGATACAGTCGGCCGCGCGCATCGTTTCCTCATCATGTTCTACTACAAGAACTGAATTTCCAAGGTCCCGCAGATGCATGAGCGTGGCGAGAAGCTTGCCGTTATCCCTCTGATGCAGTCCGATGCTGGGCTCATCCAGGATA
>JAJGAH010000125.1 GCA_020844525.1 Eubacterium sp. | reverse complement strand
GAAACAGATGTAAGAATCCTGTCAAAAGCACCCGCATATATAACATAGAATGCGGACGATACAGCTATGACATTATCTTTGCGGCCTGATGAAAAGTGATATAAACAGCTGCCTGTGCGGGCAGGGTAATATAAAAGCAGGCTTCAGGAATCCGGTTTCATCAAATAAATTCTGCGGATAGCGCTCCATCGTCTGATGACAGTCGTGAACCTGTTCGATTCACGCCCAAGAAGCTGACTGCAGAGATCAGTCTCTTTCGGCGTACATCCCTTTTACCATGTCCTCAGCTGTACTCTGATACATCAGACCGGTTACTCATGAGATACGCAACCTCTATCACATATAGGCTGATTATATAGTTTGTCATACGGCTTGTCAAGATAACGAAAAGACGATTATCGTTCAATCTGTTCAAAAAAGTTCGTGAAAACCGCATAAAATCAGACCTTTGCAGACTACACAAAGGAAAAATGATGTGCTATAATTTGCAGGTTACAGATAGTGCAGATTTTAGAACAGCCTGATCTGCGGCCCGCGCATACACATATAAATCATGTCTATGTGATCTGATAAGGAGCATTTACTATAGAACGCATGTGTTCTAATAGTATGTGACGCAGCGGCAGAAATAGCAGATCCACGGTAATGCTGTCATGAATGATATGAGAGGTTAGAGAAAATGAAGATCACCAGAAACGATATCCGTAACGTTGCCATTATTGCCCATGTTGACCACGGCAAGACAACGCTGGTAGACAAGCTGCTTCGGCAGAGCGGAGTCTTCCGTGACAACCAGCAGGTACAGGAAAGAGTCATGGATTCCGGCGCCATCGAGAAGGAGCGTGGCATTACAATTCTTTCCAAGAATACCGCGGTGCAGTATAAGGACACCAAGATCAATATCATCGATACACCAGGACACGCTGACTTCGGTGGCGAGGTAGAGCGTGTACTGAAGATGGTAAACGGCGTTATCCTTCTGGTAGATGCGTTTGAGGGTCCGATGCCCCAGACCAGATTCGTACTGGAGAAGGCACTGGCACTGAATCTGAAGGTCATTGTCTGCATCAACAAGGTAGACCGTCCGAATGCGCGTCCGACCGAGGTTGTAGATGAGGTCCTTGAGCTTCTGATGGACCTCGGAGCGTCAGATGAGCAGCTGGATGCGCCCTTCCTTTATGCTTCAGCAAGAGACGGATGGTGCACAAACGAGCTGGATGATGAGAGAAAGGATATGACACCCCTGTTTGAGGCAATCCTGAAGTACATTCCTGCCCCGACCGGAGATCCGGATGCTGGCATTCAGATGCTGATCTCTACCATCGACTACAACGAGTATGTCGGCCGTATCGGTATCGGCAAGATTGATAACGGCACGCTTGCCCTGAACCAGGAAGTTCTGCTGATGAACCATCACGATCCGGACAAGAAGGCGCGTGTCAGAATCAGCAAAATGTATGTATTCGATGGATTAAAGCGGGTAGAGGTCGATAAGGCAACCGTCGGAGAAATTGTCGCGGTGTCCGGTATTGCCGAGCTGCATATCGGAGATACACTCTGCGATCTGGAGAACCCGGTGCCGATCCCCTTCCAGAAGATTGAGGATCCGACCATTTCCATGAATTTTGTAGTCAATGATTCACCGCTGGCAGGAACAGAGGGAACCTTTGTCACATCCCGCCATCTGCGTGACCGCCTGTTCCGTGAGCTGAATACCGATGTATCACTGCGTGTAGAGGAGACTGACTCTGCAGACTGCTTCAAGGTTTCCGGACGTGGAGAACTTCACCTGTCCGTCCTGATTGAGGAGATGAGACGGGAGGGATATGAGTTCGCCGTCAGCAAGGCAGAGGTCATTTACAAGTACGATGAGCGCGGAAGAAAGCTGGAGCCGATGGAGCTGGCTTATATCGATGTTCCGGATGAATACTCCGGTGCCGTGATTCAGTCACTGAGCGAGCGCAAGGGTGAACTGCAGGGCATGAGCGTCGGTGAGAACGGCATCACAAGACTGGAATTCAGCATCCCGTCCAGAGGACTGATCGGATTCCGGGGAAACTTCATGACCATGACAAAAGGAACAGGTATTCTGAATACCATCTTTGATGAGTATGCACCCTACAAGGGAGACATCGTTTTCCGCAAACAGGGTTCCCTGATTGCCTTTGAGCCTGGTATATCCGTAGCCTATGGCCTTTTCGCCGCACAACAGCGTGGAACGCTGTTTATTGGGCCTGGCGAGAAGGTATATGCCGGAATGGTTGTCGGCATGTCGGCAAAGCCGGAGGATATTGAGCTGAACGTATGCAAGACGAAGCATCTGACCAATACCCGTACTTCTTCCTCTGATGATGCGCTGACACTGACACCGCCGATGGTGCTTTCTCTGGAGCAGGCACTGGAGTTTATCGACAGCGACGAGCTTCTTGAGGTAACACCGAAGAGCCTCAGGATCCGTAAGCGTCAGCTGGATTCCAGACTGAGAAAGCGTGAGAGCATCAACAAGAAGAATTCCTAAGGCCTGTAACATGCATAGTTGATAACGGACAGGCAGGAATTTCATAGCCCTGTCGTCATTCGCAAACCGGCTGTAACAAAGATTTATCCTGGTCTGTGCTGCTGCGGAACTCCTCAGGTGCTTTGCGCCTTTGTCAAACAGTCCTCGCAATTTACTTTATTAGAAGGATACGGATAAATCTTTGAACACAGTAATGCTCTGACAAAGGTGCTATGAAATTTCTGCCTTGTGCTTTAAATCGTGCGCTGTGAAAGGTTTCCTGCATACTGCTTATAGATTCAGAGCTGGAAAAATCCCCTGCCGGATGGTTTGCTAACCTCCGGCAGGGGATTTTTTAATAATAATGCCTGTACAAATCGTTCCAGAAATAATATCTGTACAAATCGTTTCAGAAATAGTGTCTGTACAAATCGTTTCAGAAAGAATGTCTGGACAAGCCGTTTCAGATTGTCTCGTGATTTTCAAACTTGCGCAGAACCTTCTGAATACGGTCCACCGGATCCAGCAGACTGCTGATGGAAGCGTCATGGTTCAGCGTATCAATCAGCAGGGCAATATACTTGCTCATGTCACAGCTGATATAGTATGGACGCTCCAGAAGCTCAGGCTTTTGATAGACAAGATTGGTTGTGACAAGGCGTGTAAAAATGCCCTTCTTATACGCGTCATCGAAGATTTCGAGACCATTTGTGAACAGTCCAAAGGTGGCACACATGTAGATGTTCTTTGCGCCTCTTTCCTTCAGAAGGGAAGCGACCTCGATGATGCTCTCGCCGGAGGAGATCATATCATCGATAATGATCATATCCTTGCCGCGCACGTCAGGTCCGAGGAACTCGTGTGCAACGATCGGGTTGCGGCCGTTTACGATGGTGGAGTAGTCCCTTCTCTTATAGAACATACCCATGTCTACACCGAGGTTATTTGCAATGTAGATCGCTCTGGCCATTCCGCCCTCATCCGGGCTGATGCACATCAGATGATCGGAATCAATCTTCATGTCCGGCTCCGCATGACGGAGAATGTTTTTGATGAACTGATAGGAGGCAGAGATGGTCTCAAAGCCGTGAAGCGGTATCGCGTTCTGTACACGGGGGTCATGGGCATCAAAGGTGATGATGTTTTCCACGCCCATGTTGACCAGCTCCCGAAGACCAAGAGCGCAGTCCAGAGATTCACGTCCGGAGCGCTTGTGCTGGCGGCTCTCATAGAGGAAAGGCATGATGACATTGACTCTTCTTGCTTTTCCGCCAACAGCGGCGATGGCCCGCTTCAGGTCCTGGAAATGGTCATCCGGGGACATGTGGTTTTCGTAGCCGCATACCTTATAGGTGAGGGAGTAGTTGCATACATCGACGAGAATGTAGATATCATCACCGCGGACGGATTCCTCGATCACAGCCTTTGCTTCACCGGAACCGAACCGGGGGATGCTGCAGGGAATGATATAGGAGCTTCTTTCATATCCCTCGACGGAGGAGGAATTCTTATGTGCGGATTCTCTGTCCTGTCTCCACTGTACAAGGTAATCGTTCACCTTGTTTCCGATTGTGGTGCAGCTTTTCAGTGGAATGATGCCGAGCCGTCCGACCGGAAGTGAGTCATAATAATGTTCCTTTTTGTTTGCCATTTTCTTCTGTTCCTCCTGGACTTTGTCCGTTTTATGAGATCTGCAGTACCGGTGTACTGTGATATGTGACGGGTACTGCAGCGTCAATCTGCTGGTGTTTGATTATTTTTCAGATATGTCAGGTGTGTTCCCTGTCTGTGCAGTGCTCCTGCTTGTTCCAAGCTTCTTTTGTATACGAATGTCAGCACCTGAAAGATGGATCAGCTGGTACGACCCCATTATACGTGAAAAAGTACGTTCTGAGAAGGCTTCCCGGACCTTCCTGAGTGAAAGATTTGTGGAAATGATCGTGGATTTTTTTCGGAGAATCCGCTCATTCACGATTAGGAAAAGCTCAGAAGTCACGAAATTGTTCAGCATCTCCGTGCCGAGGTCATCGATGATCAGAAGGTCGCAGACATAGATGGTGTCGTAGCTCTCCCTTGCGTCTTCATCGGAGTGGAACTTGAATCTGCCCATCAGCTCAAACAGGTCATAGGCAGTGAGATAGAAAACACTGCATCCAAGGTCCAGAATACCCTTTGCAATAGCGTGGGAGAGATGGGTTTTTCCGACTCCCACATCACCATAGAATAGCAGGTTCTCCGGCGTGCCGGCCCTCTGGTTTTTCTCAAAATTACGTACAAAAGCCCTGGAGGTCTCAAGCGCTTTCTGCGCCTCCCAGTAATAGGACTGCTTGTTTACGGCGCTGACGGAATCCTTCGGATAGTAAGCAAGGGAAAAGCTGTCAAAGGTATCTGTCTTCAGCGCATCCTTGAGGTTGGAGGCCGAGTAGAGCTGCTCGATTTCCATCTGGCGGAAGCAGGTGCATTTTCTGTCATGGACATAGCCGGTGTCATGGCAGATTGGACAGTCGTAGTGCAGCTCCAGATAATCCTCGGGATAACCGTGGGACAGCAGGAGCGCACGGCGTTCCTCGGCCAGATCGCGGATGGCAGCATCGGTGTCGATATCTGCGCCTTCCGGTGCCCCCAGAAGATAGAAGGCTTTTTTTACGGAAACGGAAGCCACCTCCGCGTCAATTTCCGGAATCCGTGGAATCCTGGCATAGACTTCCTTTTTGCGCCTTTCAAGGGCACGCTGGTTTTTCAGCTGCCTTTGGGTATAGATGCGCATGATGGCTTCATATTGTGAATTGGTCAGGGGCATAGCACTTCTCCTGTTTCATGTTGCTGTTTTTCTGACAGAAATCAGATCTAAAGAATCAGTTATAACTCAGGCCAGGACTAAACTGCGGATCAGATAAAATACCGCTATTTCTGGAAATTCATGACTGATCTGAATCTTCAGACTGCTGGTTCAGCAGAAGCTCCTGCTCCAGACGGTCAAAGTCGTAGTCACGTTGATGAAAATTTTCATTAAAGCGGGTAGAGGATTTATCTGTGTTCCTGCTGCCGTGCTCCGGAGAAAATCCTGCCGCGCTGCTGCCTGAAGAACCCTTCTTCTGTCTGTATTGTACATCAAGCTTCTCGATGTCCTCGATGGAATGCACACCGGACCGATGCCAGTCGGACAGGATTTTGTCGGCGTAGGAGAAGGAAGGCTGTCCGGTCTGACGGACCGTACGGCTTGCAGCTTCCCGGATCAGCTCGTGCGGCATCTGATAATCCTTCATCCACTTATCCATCACCTTGATTTCATCCGGTATCGGATTGCGGTTTCGGATGCCAAAGGCACGGAAAATCGCGAAATACTTGTCTCTCCAGGAGTGGGAGTATTCCTTGGCCGCCTGCACGGTTGTGAGTCCTTCGTCCTTCCAGGCAAGCCCGACCTTCTCGATGTAATTCATATTTCTGCCGCCCCGGGAGACACAGTACTCCACCAGATAGTCAATCAGATCTATTGGAAAGTGCAGAACATCATAGAAATACAGGATTCTGCGCATATCCGTCGCACTTAAGGGATGTCCGATGTATTGCTCGGTAAAAAAGAGAATCTGCTGCACCTCTTCGTTGTCCTTGATCTCTCTGGCCCGGGCACTGGAAATCTGTGCCGGAGCTTCTTTTTTCTGCGGCGGATTCGGGGTATTGTTTTCTTCCGTATTCTCCTCCGGGATATATTTTGTCTTCTGAAGTTCTGCCTGTATCGGAAGCAGTTCGATTTTTTCCAGCTCGCGTTCCTTGCCGTGATAGGACAGGTTCAGAAGCCCGGCCTGCTGCCAGTAGCGAAGCGCGCGCAGAACGTCCTTCTCGGTGCAGGAAAATGTATCTGCCAGGGAGGAGAGCGTCGGATTTGCGTCCTCCTTGTGGACACTCCGGAGCAGAAAAAGGTAGATTTTTACAAAATCTCCATTTGCGCGTGGCATATAATAATCGATAAAGTCGTCCGGCAGAAGTGTCATTCCGGCAAGACGACTGTCGCGGATGGTCAATAATCCCATAAATTCCCCCAACCCTAATAGAAGCACTGAAAGGAATATGCGTCAAAATGCATAAACCACCAGAAAAGAACCTTTACCCAAGAGATGCATCGGCTTTAGAGGCGTAATTCCATTCAAGAATAAAGCAATAAAAACGCTAAAACAAGAATAGCATCAACAGGAATAAAGCACTAAAAATGCTAAAACAAGAATAGCATCAACAGGCAACACAATGACAAATATAAGCCGGCAGCGTAAGAGGTGCCGCCGGCAGGTAATAGAATCCGGCATCTGAAGGATGCCGTCAGATAATTTTGATGATGACCTTATTTCTTAAGAAGATCTTCGCCAACCTGTACGATATTTCCTGCGCCCATCGTGATCACCAGGTCGCCTTCCTTAACGTTTGCGCGAAGGAAGTCCTCGATCTCCTCGAAGGAGGGGAAGTAGTCGCAGTCAGTGCCGAGCTTCTGGATCTCAGCCTGGAGGTCCCTGGAGGAGATACCATAGATATCCAGCTCCCGGGCTGCGTAAATATCTGCCAGAACAACATGGTCTGCGATGGAAAGCGCCTCTGCAAACTGCGGGAGCAGCGCTTTTGTCCTTGTATAGGTATGCGGCTGGAAGACGCACCAGATAGTCTTGTGCGGCACCCGCTCTGCGGTCCGCAGCGTTGCCTTGATTTCGGTCGGATGGTGAGCATAGTCATCGATGATTTTAGCGCCCTGCATGGTTCCCTT
>JAJGAH010000124.1 GCA_020844525.1 Eubacterium sp. | reverse complement strand
CAATTCAGCCGCCTTTACGGCATCTTCTATTGTGCTGCCGCCATCCATGTAATCACTTCCGCCAAGGCGGACAGCTACAGGAAAATCATCACCGACCGCATTTCTGGTCTTTCGTACTGTTTCCATCAGAAAACGGAGCCTGTTCTCAATATTCTGTGCACCATATTCATCATCCCGGAAATTCGCAAGCGGTGAATAGAACTGGTTGAGCAGGTACCCGTGTGCAGAATGCAGCTCCACGCCGTCGTATCCTGCCTGCTTCACTCTCAGGGCTGCTGCCGCAAACTTATCTTCCAGCGCGTGAATTTCAGATACTGTGAGCGCACGGCTTATGCTGCTTCTTGTCTGGACTGCACTCGCTGAAACAAGCTCCTGTCCGGTGAAGGATTCTGACGTATTAAATCCGGCATGGCTGATCTGTGAAAAAATTTTCACATCAGGATTTTCCCCGTGGACTGTCTCCGTGAGTTTTTTCTGATAAGGGATCACACCATCATCCGCAAACGACATCTGATCCGGATCCGCTTTTCCCTGTACATCAATGAAGCTGTGTTCCGTAATCATCAGCCCGACAAGAGGATTTCTGGCAAATGTCCTGTAATGTGAAATTGTCCTTACTCCTGGCACACCCATTTCTGTGCTTTGCGTTGCCATGGGCGGCACCACAATTCTTGTTTTCAAATGTATATTTCCATTGTCCAGCGTGTCTGTGATGTTCATAAAAAAGCCTCCTATCATTTCTACATTTCGCATATACTCGATTTGTTTTTGTGAAAAAGATGGCAGGCCGTAACCTTAACGCTTAAAAGTATCTTTTGTATCTACGCCTTTATTATATCTTCATTTTTCGATATGTCAATGTTTTTTGTGATTTTCCACACCCCATAATATATTTCGGCTAAAACTGAATTTGATTCTATTTTAGCCGAAATATATTCAAGGAAATAAAGAAGCTGTGAAATTCAGCCCGATCACTTCTCAAAGGGGAAGTGGTACTGGCTGAGTCCACACTCGTCCCGCAGAGCAATCAGTTCTTTCTGAATGGACTCTCCCACCGGAACGCCCTTGTCCTTTCGATCCATCCAGGCCAGGTATTCCTTCTCGCCGGCCGTGTAGATCCGATCGGCGCCGGGAACCTTCCGGGATGCCCGTAGTTCGCGGCAGATATCTCCTGCAGTCTTCTTGAAGGTCTCCAGTCCCATGAAGAACTCTGGATTGATGACAAAGAAGAAATGTCCCAGGTGATACATCTGGGGCTTTCCATCCGGTCCCACGCCGCTCAGCGCCTTCATGAACGGGCCGCCGGAAAGGGCAGATGAAAGGATCTCCACGACGGTGGTGTAGCCGTATCCCTTGTAGCCAGCCGTCTCCTCCCCTGCTCCGCCAAGAGGAAGAAGAGCCGCATTCCCGGCACGCATCTCCCTGAGAATCTCGCCGGAATCCGTCATTGTCTTTCCATCCTTACTTATAACGCAGCCCTTGGGCGTCGGCTTTCCCGACCTCTCATAGAACTCGATCTTACCGTTCTGAATGATGCAGGTGGCACAATCCAGATTGAAGTCAAAAGGTTCGTCCGTTGGCATGGTGAATGTCAGCGGATTGGTACCCATCATCGGCTCTACACCGAAGGTCGGAGCTACCGATGGTCTGGCATTGGTCCCGGATATACCGATCATTCCCGCTTTGGCCGCCATCGTCGTCCAGTATCCGGCAATGCCGTAATGAGTGGAGTTAAAGATGGTCCCGCCTGCCATGCCATAGGTTCTGGCCTTCTCAATCAGCAGCTCCATCATCTTATGGCTGGCCACCATGCCCATGCCGTCGTGGGCATCCATGACAATGGTCGTCGGAGTCTCCTTTACAATCTCCATCTCTGTCTTTGGCAGCAGCGTCCCCTTCCTGATCCGGTCCAGATAAATCGGCTTAAAGCGGTTGCAGCCATGGCTCTCGATGCCCCTCCGGTCGCTCTCAAGAAGAACGTCAGCGCAGATGGCGGCGTCCTCTCTCGGAACGCCGTACTTCTCAAAGACGTCAATCATAAAATCATTCATCAGCTTCCAGTCCACATACGGTCTCGTCTCTTTTTCTCCGGCATTGCCCATGATTTGACCCTCCTTAATATTTTTTCTGAAATTTATCTACATTGAAATTTCCTTCATAATAAGCCTTATCATTTAAATTTTCTTCATAATAAGCCTTGTCTTCGTTCTTGAATACATTAAAGATAACCCGTTCCATAGCGCCGGGGTGATCTTCAAGCCATCTGGTTACTGTCTTTACTGCAATCTCGCTTGCCTTCTTATTTGGAAAGCGGAACACTCCGGTGGAGATACAGCAGAAAGCCACTGTCTTCAAGCCGTTCTCCAGGCACAGGTCAAGCGTTCTGCTGTAACAATCCGCAAGCTCCTGCTCCAGTTCCGGAGTAAGATGGTACTGAACAATCGGTCCCACAATGTGGATAACCTTCTTTGCCGGAAGGTTATAAGCATCTGTCAGCATTGGGACCGCTGTAGGCTGCTCATAATCCGATCCATACTGTTTTTTCAGCTGCTCCATCTTCCGGAAGCATTCTTCCCGGAGCTCAACGCCTGCGTAGGTATGAATACAGTTGTCGATGCAGGTGTGCATGGGTACAAAGCAGCCCAGCATCTGGGAATTGGCTGCATTGACGATCGCATCTGCTGCCAGCCTCGTAATATCGCCCTGCCAGATTGAAATATGGTCCGCTTCAGGGTGATGGCTGCTCCCCTGCTCTCTCACTGTTGGAATATCATTAACAGCGACAATTCCATTCTCACGATTCCGTTCTGTAAAGTAATCATCCTGCATCTTAAGAACGGACGCCGGCAAAGCCTTCGGCATACGAATATTCATCAGAGACCGGAGAAGACGTTTCTTTCCAGCAGAATCTCGTGGTGTTTCGATATTCTGATATCCGTCAGAATCCTCTTTGAAGGCTTCCACCAGTGCATCCAGACGCTCTTCTTGTAGTTTTTTCTCTGTCACTTGGATTATCTCCTTATTGCTGCCCTCGCAGGATATACGCTCCTGGTATCTGTCTCCATTTCAGAGGCCACTTGTTAGCTGATTTCAGTTTAGCCCAAATCTGATAACTTCTCAACCTTCCTCTGATCGGTCGGCTGAAATCCGAACAAGAATATGTATAATAAGACTAGTTTTTTGTTATGGAGGACATGATGGCAGAAATCAGTGAGCGGACAGCCCATTGACGTCAGTTCAGGCGACAGCTTTTATGGAACAAAGCAGGGTGCTGGTGGCAAAATCAAACATGATCGTCTTCATTTTGTGTTGAAGAAGTGATTATGGCGGTTCTTTTTACGTGATAGATATCCTCAAGTGTATAGAACCTCACTGTATCATCTTTTAACATCCTGAACTGTTCTGAAAATCCAGACAGAGAAAAAAGAAGAATCGCACCCAGTCTGTATGTGCCTGCGACAGCCTTGCTTCGTCTGATCAGTGTATCGTAAACGTCTTCTCCCATCTTCTCGTTTTTAAACTTACATTCACCTGCCACCATCATTTTATCAACGGAAGAAATACCAACCACGTCAATATCCGCGGACTGGTAGTATGATTTTCCCGCCGGATCAACTAACCTCTCGGTCCCCCCACCAGCTCCCAACTTCCGTCAGCAGGCATCCAAACGCTCCGGACGCTCCCTCAAGCAGTGTGAAATATCTGCACATTTCCTCAAAAATTCTGCCCATGTAGGAATGGAGTCTGGGCTTTACCACACGAATATAATAATCTTCCCCGTGTCCGATTTCAATCAGACTGATTGCACCCGGAATAAACTCATACCAGAATTTAAACATGTTATCCTTCAGAACATACTGGACCTTCTTTTTGTTTTTTTCCTCTGTAATGCAATACTTTTTTTCAATAAGGCCCGTGCTGATCAGGCGACTTAAGGAATAAGAAACCGTCGACGGATTTTCGTGGATTTTGTCCGCAATCAGATTCAGCGTATTTTCCCCATCCGCGATTTGTTCGATGATATTGTTCACGATTGTGACATCTGAAAATTCCTGTGTCAGAAGATTATGCGGCTCATCATACAAATAGCCATCGGATTTAAAAAAAAGCATTTGAATATTCTCATCCAGAGTTCTCTCCGGGTCAAACATGGCGAGATATTTTGCCACGCCACCGGTTACACCGAAACAGATGGCTTTATCCTCGTAAGAATAATCAGGGACAAATTCTGCTGCCTCCAGGTAACTGAATTCTTTCAGACGAATCTGTGAATCTCTCCGCCCAAATAAAGGACTCTTCTCACTTAGGACCTTGTCCTCCATAAAACTGAGCGAAGACCCGCACAGGATCAGATACATATTCTTTTCCTGCCACTTTGTATCAATGTATTTCTGCAAAACGGACAAAATCTTTTCATCATCCTGCGCCCAATAGGGGAACTCATCGATGACAAAGACCAGTTTTTCCCGCTCTATTCTGGTTGTAATAAAATCCAACAGGTTTTCAAGATTTCGGAAAACAATACCAGATATACCCGGATCCAGAAGTCTCACCGCCTGCTCGGTCAGCAGCTCAAGATTCCGTCTGTATCCTACCTTGGAAGCAGTATAGTAAATTGCTTTTTTGTCTCTGATAAATTCTCCAATGAGGGTGGATTTCCCAATTCTTCTTCTTCCGGTAATAACTGTCATGGAAAACCCTTCACGATGGTATAGCCGGTTCAGCGATTCCAGTTCTTTCTTGCGGCCGATAAATCTGTCTTTTCTGGCAAAGGGCATGGTTTCCTCCTATATGGACGTCTTTATTCAAATATATTTAATTAAAATATGTTTTATTCAAATTTATTTGAATATAATTATAAGGCATAGTATATCATATTTCAACCTTCATCTGCTCTTCCTCCCCTGGCGCTGTCCTTTCCTGCCTGGGTATTTGTACACCGGATCAACCCTCTCAATCTAAACGCTTGGTGTCAAACGCTTGGTGTCAGGTGCAAATAAAATGATCATAAACAAATTTATCAATTTTTAATCCGTTCCTGACACCTGAAAGTTACAAGCTCAAAGAGCCGGATTACCTGTTCTACCGTATCGGCCATATTACGTCTTGCAACTTCCGGATCCATGGCTTCAGCAAGCGTAGAAGCACGTCTCAGTATCGGAAAATATGCGTCGATGCCACTGCTGTTACAGGCTTTCGCGTCTTCTGTGACACAGCCGGCAAGTGCAATGACCGGCTTGCCATACTTTTTGGCAGTCCTCGCGACACCGATCGGTGCCTTGCCCATAACGGTCTGTCCATCAAGCCTTCCTTCACCCGTAATCACAAGATCAGCGTCCTTTACATAGTCCTCGAGATGCGTCTCCTCAAGGACGATTTTGATGCCGGACTCAAGAACCGCATTGGTATAGGTGAGAAATGCAAACCCGAGGCCGCCGGCTGCTCCGGTACCCGCCTCATTCGGATTGGCCTTCGGGTATTTTTCACGCGAGAGAGCCGCAAAATAAGCAAGCCACTTGTCCATCTGCATGACCATCGTCGCATCGGCCCCCTTCTGCGGCCCGAATACAGCACTGCATCCCTGTTCACCACAAAGCGTATTGGTAACGTCGCATGCAACCCTGAATCTGCATTCTGAAAGCTCCGGAATGACGTTTTCATCTCCGATTGTCTCAATCTCGCGCAGTCCTTTTGCACCATACGAAACCGGCTTTCCATCTTTATCCAGCAGATCATAGCCGAGGGCTTGCAGCATACCGATACCGCCATCATTTGTGGCCGATCCACCGATACCGACAACAAATCGGCGACAGCCCCTTCTGATCGCATCGCGGATCATCTCACCGACACCGTAGGTAGTAGTATGCATCGGATTTCTGTCCTTATCCGGGACAAGTGTGATGCCCGCTGCCTGCGACATCTCCAGAACAGCCGTGCGCCCGTCTTTCAGAATGCCATACTCCGCATTAACTGGATCCCCAAGAGGTCCTGTCACACGGACCTGTGTGAGTGTTCCTCCCATACCGAGTGTAAGCGCCTCGACCGTGCCCTCACCTCCATCTGCCAGTGGACGGACAATAACCTGCGCGTCTTTATCCGCTGACAATATGCCTGCCCGGATCGCGTCTCCCGCCTCCAGCGAACTGAGAGAACCCTTTAAAGAATCAATTGCTATAACCGCTTTCATATCTGACCTCCATTTCACTTTCAATCTGTTCTGTCAATGTCTCGATCCATCTGCTTTTCATCTGTTCTATGTTTTATCTGTCTTTGTTTTATTCTCCTGTATATTAACGGATTATTGTTATTTGGAATATGTTTTTCAGAACAAAAAAGTGTATAATAAGACTAGTTTTTTGTTATGGGGGACATGATGGCGGAAATCAGTGAGCGGACAGCCAGACAAATCGTGGATACGGTCAAGGATGTCTGCGGATATAATATTAATTTTATCAGGTCAGATGGCATAATCCTTGCAAGCACAAACCCACTATTTTGTACGATCACTCGTCCGTGCCGAAACTGTCAATCATGACTTCTATCTGGATTTTCTGACAGCACACAAAATCGACGAATCACTAAAGTATATAACGGTAGTGATTCGTCTCTATCACCGATATAACCCGGCAAATCTCAACATGATCGAGCAGAAGATACTATCCGCCTTCCGGCAGACCAAGTCTCCACTCTTTACCTTTGAGTACCCAAATGAGTATATCCTCATCCTCTGCGAGAAGACCTACAAGCTTTGGGAATACCGGCTTCGTCGGATCGCCGAAAAATACAGGCAGTTCCTCCTGGTCGGTGTCGGTAATGAATACTCTCTTATTCATCAGAACCGATCGTATGGTGAAGCAGATATTGCGGTACACGCAGCTGGAATGCAAAATGGCTACGCAGAATATCGTTCGCTTGATCTAGAAATCCTTCTTGCGTCCGTTCCAATAGATGTCCGGAAGCAGTATGTGGAAAAGACGATCCGTAAGCTTGATGCAAAAGACAGGCAGATGCTTGCTATGTATTTTTCCTGTGACTGCAGGCTCAAAGAGTCAGCCGAAAGACTCTTTGTGCACAAAAATACGCTGCAATATCATCTGGACCGGATCCGTTCTGTCACAGGTTATGATCCGAGAAAGTTTACCGATGGAGTTGTCCTCTATCTTGCACTGCGGGATGAAATGGATTAAGAAGATTAAAACAGTTATGCGGATATGGTTAACGAAAAATGTATACGTCCTGTGCGAAGAATATCCAAATCAAGAAACCAGCTTTC
>JAJGAH010000123.1 GCA_020844525.1 Eubacterium sp. | reverse complement strand
GGAACTGGCTAAGTACTACGTTATTGATCAGACAGGCATTGACTGCCAGCAAAAGTAATGTCATGACTTAGTCTCCTCCTTTTTCTCAGATACCGCACCTTCAGCTGCAGAGCTCTGTGCTCCTGCAGACCCGGCAACAGCTTCTTCCACCGTTCCCTTCGTGCGGGCGATTGTCTGGGCAGGAGATTCCGAACAGGTTTCCGGCTTCTCGTCACAGATGCCTAGCTTCATACAGCTCAGACAGTCTCCACATATTTTTTCTGTTGGGTCCCACTCCTTCTTTGGCTTGCGCCCTGCGCCGATCTTCAGCTTGTTCATCACAGCAACCAGGAACGCATACACGAGGAAGGCACCCGGTGCTAGGACAAAAATATTGACAGGCACATAGCCGGATGGCATTACCTGAATACCAAACCAGGTGCCGGCACCGATGATCTCACGGATCGATGCAATGAAGAAAATTGCGATCGTAAAACCGATGCCCATACCAAGGCCATCGAAAAATGACGGGATCACAGGTTCTTTGCCTGCATAAGCCTCTGCACGTCCCATGATGATGCAGTTTACAACAATCAGTGGAATGTAGATGCCAAGTGAAGCGTAAAGAGCGGGCGTAAAGCCTTCCATCAGAAAATCAACCATCGTTACAAAGGACGCAATGACAACGATATACGCCGGCATGCGCATCCGGTCCGGAATGATCTTCCGCAGTGCCGAAATAATCAGGTTTGAAAGAGCCAGAATGACTGTGGTGGACAGGCCCATTCCGATGGCGTTGATGGCGGATGTCGTCGTTGCAAGCGTCGGACATGTGCCGAGTACCAGTACAAATACCGGGTTTTCCACAAAGATACCATTCCACAGACGCTCTACCGGAGAGTTTTTCTTTAGTTTCATGACGCGCTTCCTCCCTCCAGATATTCAACTGCCGCCAGGGCACCATTGACCGCCTTGGTTACAGCATTTGTCGTGATCGTGCAGCCGCTGATCGCATCAATCTCGTTGTCTGCGCTTTTACCGTTTTTGGTATATGCAATCTGCTTGTTGTCACCGATGTTCATATTATTGAACTGATCCTTGAACTCCGGCTTCTCTGCCTTCATGCCCATACCAGCGGTCTCCGAGATTGAGAGGAAGGATATGCCATTGATGGTAAGATTGCCGGAATCATCTGTCTTGATACCCACCATCAGCTCAATTTCACCGCCATACCCTTCGTTGTTCGCAGCATCTACGACATAACCAAGGGCATTGCCATTTGCGTCTTCCGCCTCACTGACCTCACTGACCGTTGTCTGGTCAAGGCCAAGCTTGTCCAGATAAGAGGCAAATCCCTTCTCATCAAAATTGTCTACTTCCTTGAAGCTGGCAGCATCCGAGAAAACCTCTTTCTGGGAATCCGCCTTTGCCTGTGCCTCCTGCGCCGCAATCGGTGCCGCGGTGATTCCATGTACGATTCCGAGAAGGAGTCCGGCAACTACAGTAATCAGCGTAATGATAACAGTATCATGTACTACAGAAGTCTGTTTCTTGCTCATGCCTTTTGTGCCTCCTTCCCTTTCTTTTCCTTCTGAATGCCAAAGGCTCTCGGCCGTGTATAATGCTCAATCAGCGGCACAATGCAGTTCGCCAGAATGATTGCATAGGATACACCCTCAGCACCATTGCCGATCATACGGTAAAGCCATGTCATGACACCAAGGAAAAGTGCATAGATAACCTGACCCTTCGATGTAATCGGAGAAGTTACATAATCCGTTGCCATGAACCATGCGCCCAGCATAATACCACCGGCGCAGAGCTCTTCAGCCGTAAACTCCAGCGGATTGCTGTATCCCTTTGCCGCTGCCGTGATCAGGACCAGTAAGGAAAAGCTTCCAAGGTAAATGACAGGAATCTTCCAGTCAATGATCTGCATCACCAGAAGGAAGATGCCGCCTGCCAGAAGTGCAATGGTGGAAGTTTCTCCGATTACACCCTGTACATTGCCAAGAAAAAGTGCGGACAGGTCAAAATGTGCGCCGGTTTTCAGGTAGGCAAGAGGAGTCGCACCGGAAAGCGCATCTGTTGTAGCCGCCACCTTTGTGACCAGATTTGTAAAGCCATGACCGGCTGCATAATTCGTCATCTCACTGGAGAAAGAAATGAGCAGAAAGCATCTTGCGCCCAGCGCCGGATTCATGAAATTCTGCCCGAGACCTCCGAAAAACTGCTTCACAACGACAATTGCAAAAACAGATCCGACAACGGGGATCCACCACGGAATCTGCGGCGGCATATTCATGCCGATCAGAAGTCCGGTGACGACAGCAGACAGATCTCCCGTTGTCACAGGTTTCTTCAGCAGCTTCTCATAGCAGTATTCCGCAGCGACAGATGACGCCACCGAGATACAAAGAATCAGGAGTGCGTAAAATCCGAAGTTCGCAATGCCCACAATGCAGGCAGGAAGCAATGCAATAACTACGAGAAGCATGATCTTCTGCGTTGTGATGCTGTCTCTTACATGAGGTGAGACAGAAACCTGATATTTCTCATTCATCCTCTGAACCTCCCTCACTTTTTCTTTCTCTTGTTGGCAAGCACAATCTGACGCATCTTGTTGATCTGTGCAGCAAGAGGACGCTTTGCCGGACAGGAATAGCTGCAGGAGCCGCAGTTTACACACTCCAGCCCGTAATATTCCTCAAAAGCAGCAGCATTGTTGTGCTCAGCAAAGGAAGCCAGCTTGCAGGGAAGCAGCCTTGCAGGGCATCCCTTTACACAGCGTCCGCAGTTGATGCAGGCACTGGGAACAGCTCTTGATACCTCATCCTTCAGAAAGGCGGTGATCGCGCCGGATGTCTTCGTGACCGGAACATTCAGATCAGAGAGTGCAAAACCCATCATGGGGCCTCCGGAAATCACCTTTTCAGGCGTCTGTTTGAAGCCACCCTCTGCCTCAACGATTTCTGCGTAGCTCATCCCGACAGGAACGCGGAAATTCCGCGGATTCACGGGGGCATCCCCTGAAACGGTAAACACACGGTCCATAACCGGTCTTCCCTCCCGGACGGCATCATTTACCGCAATGACCGTATCGATATTGTCCACGACACAGCCTGCGTCAGCAGGAAGCATCCTGGAATTCACACTTCTTCCGGTAATCGCATGGATCAGACATCGCTCAGCTCCCTCGGGATATTTGGTCTTCATGACGGCAACACTCATATTGCTCCTGCCGGAAACCGCCTTGCGCATGACCTCAATTGCCTTTGGCTTATTGTCCTCAATGCAGATCACGCCCTTGCAGTCCGGTCCAAAAAGCTTCAGTATGATTTCAAGACCCCCTGTGATCTTATCCGGAAAATCCAGCATGCACCGGTAATCCGAGGTCAGATATGGCTCACATTCCGATCCATTGACCAGAATGTGATCTACGATGGAAGGGTCCTTTGGCGCCAGCTTTACAGCCGTCGGGAATCCTGCACCTCCCATACCGACCACTCCTGCTTCCCGGATTCTGCCAAGAATCTCATCTCTGGACAGCGCATCCGGATCCGCCGGTTCAAAGGCGACACTTTCATACTTCTCATCATTTTCCACAATGATTGCGTCGACATAGCCGCCGGTGGCATTTTTTCTCTTTTCGATTTTTGTTACTGTACCGGACACAGAAGCATGCACGGGTGCAGAAACAAAGCCACCAGCCTCGGCAATCTTCTGACCGGCCAGGACATGATCCCCCTTGGCGACAATCGGTTTTGCCGGAGCTCCAATATGCTGCGACAGCAGGTAGACTAACTCTTTCCCGGGTTTCAGGCTTTCCACCGGTTTCTCCGCGGACAGCTCCTTGCCCTCAAACGGATGAACACCACCCTTAAAGGTAAATGATCCCATCTACCCATCCTCCTTCCTTTGTATACAAATCATTGTCTATTATAATACATTGTCAGATAAAAAGTTATAACTTTCCTGTTTATTTCTCCTATGTTTCTTGAAAAATGCACGCCATGTCCGCAGCCCCTTACTACGCCAAACAGACAGGCCGCACCCTGCGGTCTGTCTGTTTCTGCTTTATCAATCTGCTCTGTTTTCATCAAGATCATCAAAATTCTTCATAATGATGTGCTTCCTGCAGCATCATGTCCTTCACCTTCATCAGGCGGACCTGCGTGCTGCGCTCATTTTCGTCCAGCTTCATCGTAATATACCGGATTCCCTCCTGCGTATCCGGTATAATCACATGTTCCAGCGCATTTACTCTGCGCCGCGTCTTCTCAATCTCCGACGCCATGCGCTGGCAGGATTTTTCCACCTCTGCCAGCCTGATCATGTCTGGCAGGATATCAGAAAGAGCCTGAACCGCGCTGTCCAGGTCACTTGACGTATAGGCAAAGCCATAAGAAAAAATGTCATTTTTGTCCGCTGTTCTGGTTCTGGAGCTGAACACAGGGATGTTCACGCTCATAACATTCTTTACATCCTCATCCACATACACTTCCTGCTTCGGTACCAGCATAGCGGTCTGAAGGATCTGCTCAGACATGCCAGCCTTCGCAAGTACAAAGGCTGCATTGGCATCGCGAATACCCTGTTCCACCTTCAGGCGAAGCTCCATGTCCTCCCGGACAAGGTCCAGGAATTCCCGCATCAGTTCATCCCGCTTGTCCTTCAGAAGCCGGTGGCCCTTGATCGCAGTGATCAGCTTCTTCTTCAGACGGGTGAGCTCCATTCTGGTCGGATTTACCTGTGATCCTGTCAACAAAATCACCTCCGTCGTTCTGTAAAATCATTGCTGTTCGTAATATTCGTCCAGCATTGCGTCCGGAATTCTCTTCAGCTCTGATCTCGGGAGCATGCGAAGCAGGCTCCAGCCGATATCAAGGGTTTCCTCAATGCTTCTATTGGTGCCATAGCCCTGGGACACATATTGCTGTTCAAACGCATCCGCGAACTTTGCATAGAGAAGATCAATATCCGTCAGCGCCGCCTCACCAAGAATGGTCATCAGCTCCTTCGCATCCTTGCCCCTTGCATAAGCCGCAAAAAGCTGGTTCATGGTAGCGGCATGGTCCTTGCGGGTTTTTCCTTCACCAATGCCCTTGTCCTTCAGTCTGGAAAGAGAGGGAAGCACATCGATCGGAGGCTTGATGCCCTTCCGGTACAGCTCACGGGACAGGATAATCTGCCCCTCCGTGATATAACCGGTAAGGTCCGGAATCGGATGGGTCTTGTCATCCTCAGGCATGGTAAGAATCGGTATCAGCGTGATCGAACCGCTTCTGCCCATCTGCCGGCCTGCGCGTTCATAAAGCTGGGCAAGGTCTGTGTACATGTATCCGGGATACCCACGTCTTCCCGGTACCTCCTTGCGGGCGGCAGATACCTCACGAAGGGCATCCGCATAGTTGGTGATATCCGTCATGATGACCAGAACATGCATGTTCTTTTCAAAAGCCAGATATTCTGCCGCTGTGAGTGCCATACGCGGGGTCGAAATCCGCTCTACAGCGGGATCATTTGCCAGATTGATAAAGAGGACTGTGCGGTCGATCGCCCCCGTATCCCGGAAGGATTCTTCGAAAAAATGTGCCTCCTCAAATGTAATGCCCATCGCCGCAAAAACAACCGCAAAGGGCTCGTCCGTTCCTCTCACACGTGCCTGCCGCGCAATCTGCGCCGCAAGCTGGGAGTGAGGCAGACCGGAAGCGGAGAAAATCGGCAGCTTCTGTCCTCTGACCAGCGTGTTCAGACCATCGATCGCAGAGACACCGGTCTGAATAAATTCAGAGGGATAGGCACGGGCCGCCGGGTTCATCGGCAGGCCGTTGATGTCCATCCGCTTGTCCGGAAGGATCTCCGGACCGCCGTCAATGGTTCTGCCCATACCGTCAAAGACCCTGCCGAGCATGTCCTCGGAGACGCCCAGCTCCATCGCTCTTCCCAGGAAACGGACCTTGCTGTTCGAGAGGTTGATACCGGTGGAAGCCTCAAAGAGCTGAACCAGCACGTTCTGACCGTCAATTTCCAGCACGCGGCACCTTCTGGTTTCGCCATCTGCCAGAATAATCTCACCCATCTCATTATATTTTACGCCTTCCACCCCTTTGACCAGCATCAGAGGGCCGGCAACTTCCTGAATTGTACGATATTCCTTTGCCATCCCAATCAGTCCTCCTTCGCTGTGGCTTCTGACGTCTCCTGTGCCAGCTCCGTCATAATGCTCTCATAGGTTTCATCGATCTTCTTTTCATCGATATATTTGTAACGCCCGATCTGCTCTCTGACAGACAGGCTGACGAGGCTGTTGATATCAGCGCCCTCTGCAAGGGCTTTTACGCCGTAATCATAATAGGCGTATACAAGCTTCATCATGTAATACTGCTTTTTCAGTGAGGTGTAGGTGTCTGTCTCATCAAAGGAATTCTGGTGCAGGAAATCCTCACGGATAGACCTTGCAGCCTCCATTTTGAGACGGTCCTGGGGAGAAAGTGCGTCCATTCCGACCATCTTTACGATTTCGTTCAGGGAGGCTTCATCCTGCAGAAGTCCCATCAGCTTCTGCCGTATGTCCATCCAGTCGGAGGCGACATTCTGATCAAACCACTTCCCCATTGTGTCCAGATAAAGACTGTAGCTGGTCAGCCAGTTGATGGCAGGGAAATGTCTCTGGTAAGCCAGGTCTGCATCAAGCGCCCAGAACACCTTTACGATACGCAGCGTTGCCTGGGACACGGGCTCGGAAATATCACCGCCAGGAGGTGAAACCGCGCCAATTGCGGAAAGTGCCCCTTCGCGTCCGTCGCTGCCAAGCGCAACGACATGGCCTGCGCGCTCATAAAACTGCGCAAGACGGGAGCCAAGATACGCTGGATACCCTTCCTCACCAGGCATCTCCTCCAGACGTCCGGACATCTCCCGGAGCGCCTCGGCCCAGCGGGAAGTGGAATCCGCCATCAGGGCAACAGAATAACCCATATCACGGAAATACTCCGCAATGGTGATTCCGGTGTAAATGGATGCCTCCCGTGCCGCAACCGGCATATCGGAGGTATTGGCAATAAGGATGGTCCGCTGCATCAGGGATTCCCCTGTCCGTGGATCCGTGAGCTCCGGAAATTCATTCAGAACATCCGTCATCTCGTTGCCGCGCTCTCCACAGCCGATGTAGACGACAATATCCGCGTCTGCCCATTTTGCCAGCTGATGCTGTATGACCGTTTTTCCGGAGCCGAATGGTCCCGGGACCGCAGCAACACCTCCCCGTGCAATCGGGAAAAAGGCATCGATGAC
>JAJGAH010000122.1 GCA_020844525.1 Eubacterium sp. | reverse complement strand
ACGCTTTTAATAAACGCTTATGAAAGATTTTATGAAACGTTTACAATTATGATTATTTATGGTAGAATTGTCTATATTTGTTACTTGTTTTTAAGGAGAAAATGACATGAATGAACAAATTGACAAATGGATATCAGAGCACCAGAAGGAGCTGATTTCTGATGTCCAGGCACTGTGTGCAATTCCTTCTGTGCAGGGAAAGGCAGAGGAGGGAAAGCCTTTCGGGGATGGCCCGTATCGCTCCCTGAATCTTGCACTCGAAATGGCAAAGAAGTACGGGTTTGCAACGAGAAATTATGAGAACTATGTGGGTACTGCAGATCTCGACCCTGCACTTCCCCATACCCTCGATATTCTCGGACATACGGACGTGGTTCCGGCTGGTGAGGGATGGACGGTGACGGATCCCTTCAAGGTCATTGTGAAGGATGGACGGCTCTATGGAAGAGGGACCAGTGATGACAAGGGACCTCTGCTTGCTGCAATGTATGCCATGCGCGCCGTGAAGGAGTGTGGCGTAAAGCTCAGCAAGGGCGTGCGTCTGATCATCGGTGCCAATGAAGAGACCGGTTCTGCGGATATTGCACATTATTATGCGCAGGAGCCGGAGGCAGAGATGACATTTTCACCTGATGCGGAATTCCCCCTGATCAACATCGAGAAGGGTCAGTTCCGCGGCACCCTGTATCGTGATTTTCCGGAGGACAGCAATCTTCCACGTCTGCTTTCCCTTGATGCAGGCGTAGCTTTTAATGCAGTTCCGCAGAAAGCGGTGATTCGTCTGGAGGGACTGGATCTGCAGGACGCCTCTGTGCAGAAGGCGGTTGCGCAGACAGAGAAGGAATGTGGTGTTGATATTTCGATCAGCGGTGAGCAGGAGCTGACCGTGATTGGAGAATCTGCGCATGCTTCTACTCCGGAGACCGGAAGGAACGCAGGACTTGCTGCTGTTCTGCTGGTTACAAGACTTCCACTGCATGATTCCGAACAGATTCGTGCACTGAAGCAGATCCCTGTGCTGTTCCCCTATGGTGTGACAGATGGGTCCGGTCTGGGCATCCGTATGGAGGATGAGGAATCTCACGCATTGACATGTACACTTGACCTGTATCATGTAACACCGACACATGCTGAGTTTGTGTTTGATTCCAGAACACCGGTGATGGCCAATAAGGAGAACTGTGAGGATGTCGCGGTGAAGGCCATCCATGACGCAGGATTTGAATGGTCCTCCGAGACCGGGATGATTCCTCCGCATGTAGTTCCTGGAGATTCCGTGTTTGTCCGCAAGCTTCTGGAATCTTATGAAAGGGTTACCGGAAAGAAGGGTGCGTGCCTTGCAATCGGTGGCGGCACCTATGTACATGATTTGAAAAACGGCGTTGCTTTCGGTGCTGTATTCGATGGCGTAGATACCAGAATGCACGGAGCTGACGAGTTTTTTGATATTGATAACCTGATGACTGCGGTCCGCGTATTTGCAGACGCAATTATCAATCTTTGCGCTTAAGAAGGAGGGGAAAATGAGCGATAAGCAGTCAACATTCAAGCCTTATATTCCGGCCGAGAAGATCGTTCCGGAACAGACGGTGGTATCTGTCCTGATGGGTGCGATTTTGTCCGTTATCTTTGGTGCGGCAAACGCATATCTTGGACTTCGTGTAGGAATGACAGTTTCAGCGTCTATTCCTGCCGCAGTTATTTCCATGGGTATTATCCGCATGATTATGCATAGGGATTCCATTCTCGAGAACAACTACGTGCAGACAGTGGGATCTGCAGGTGAATCTCTTGCCGCAGGTGCGATCTTTACGCTGCCGGCCATGTTCCTTTGGGCAAAGGAAGGCGTTATGGATAAGCCGGGTCTGGTCGAGATCATGATTATCTGCATGATCGGCGGTCTTCTCGGTGTATTTTTCATGGTCCCGTTGCGCAATGCGCTGATTGTTCGTGAGCATGGCATTCTTCCGTATCCGGAAGGAACAGCCTGTGCCGAGGTACTTCTCGCCGGTGAAGAGGGCGGTGCTTCTGCAAGAACGGTCTTTGCCGGTCTTGGCATTGCAGCGGCTTTCAAGTTTGTCATCGACGGTCTGAAGCTTGTGCCCAGTGAAATCAATACACCCGGGCACGGAATCGGCAGCTATAAGGGACAGTTCGGTTCCCAGATTTATCCGGCAGTATTCTCCGTTGGCTACATCTGCGGTCCGACGATCTCCTCCTATATGTTCTGCGGAGGTATTGTTTCCTGGATGTTTATTATTCCGATGATTGCGCTGTTCGGCGCGGATATCGTCATGTATCCGGGTACAGATACAATTGCAAACATGTTCGCGGCCGGTGGTGTCAGCGCGATCTGGAGCTCCTACGTCCGTTATATTGGTGCTGGCGCTCTGGTTGCCGGTGGTGTTATTTCTCTGATCAAGTCCATGCCGATGATCGTACGTACCTTCCGTGATTCTGTTCATGACCTGAGACAGGGTCAGGGACACAGCACACTTCGTACGGATCAGAACCTCAGCATGCGTACTGTAGTTATCTGTATTGCAGTACTGATTGTGCTTTGCGCAGCACTTCCCCAGGTTCCTGTAGGAATCGGTGGAGCAGTTCTCATCGTAATTTTTGGATTCTTCTTCGCCGCAGTATCCTCCAGAATGGTAGGTATTGTTGGATCCTCCAACAACCCGGTTTCAGGTATGGCGATTGCGACACTGCTTTTTGCCACCATTCTTCTGAAGGCGACCGGAACAGATGGTGCTGCCGGTATGAAGGCCGCGATTGCGATCGGCACAATCATCTGCATTATTGCCGCAATTGCCGGTGATACCTCACAGGACCTGAAAACCGGATTCCTGGTTGGCGCAACACCGAAAAAGCAGCAGTATGCCGAGATTATCGGTGTAATTGTTTCTGCAATTGCAATCGGTGGAGTTCTGTATCTTCTGGACGCTGCCTATGGCTTTGGTGGAAAGGACCTTGGTGCACCTCAGGCAGTGCTGATGAAGATGATCGTTGAAGGAATCATGGGAGGAAAGCTTCCGTGGGGTCTGGTCATTGCCGGTGTTGTTCTTGCTGTTGTTGTTGAGATTCTTGGTATTCCGGTGCTCCCGTTTGCCATCGGCGTATACCTTCCTGTACAGCTCAATGCCTGCATCATGGTTGGCGGACTCGTTCGTCTGTATTTTGACAGAAAAAAATATGCTGACGAAAATGAGAAGAAAAAGACGGTCAACCGCGGCATCCTTTACTGTTCCGGAATGATTGCAGGAGAGGGCCTTGTGGGAATCGTTCTTGCTATTTTTGCAGTAGCTGGAATTGCAGATGCCATGGACCTGTCCGGTGTCCTGAACCTTGGATCCGTTGCCGGAACCATCGGTTCGTTCATCGTATTCATCGCTATGATTGCCCTTGTCTGCGTATTTACCAGGGGTAAAAAGAAATCTGAAGGCAAGGCGTAAACCGGGTAAGTAATGAAGAAGAAAGAATTAAAGGAACTCAGAAAGCTGTCACGGGAAGAAGTGATTGCGCTCTACGATACATACATTCCGGTCGTCACAGAGAAAATCTGTGACCAGAAAACCGGTAAGGATGGAAAGGTCACACTCTTTATTGAAAATAAGGGTGTAATGAACACAATCATGCAGAAGCTGATCCATAAGCCCCGTTTCTCCCAGATCCACCTGGATGTGGTCGGAAGCTATATCTGGCAACTGTGTGACGGCCAGACAGATATCCATCAGATCGCAGATGCCACGCATGAGCACTTCGGGGATAAGGTTGAACCGCTTTATGAAAGGCTTCTGAAGTTTTTTGAGGTTGTAGAGAGCTATGATTTTATCAGATGGATCAAGCCCTCAGAAAATAATGAATAGCAGGATTATGACATTGCTTCTCTGTCATGTCGTGTTATAATGAACAGGTAAAAAAATTGACAATGGGAGCCCAAAGGGCTGAGAGGTGCATTATCTGCACGACCATAAATACCTGATCCGGATCATACCGGCGTAGGGATGTCACAGCACAAAGATGTTACGTTAACAGTCCGTGCCGATGGCATGGGCTGTTTTTCTGTGCCGAAGATTCCATAGCTGCGCCGGCAATATGGTCCAGGTTTATTCCGCAGATTGTGCTTTTCAGAGATTTCCCACGTGCGCTGCCTGATGGGAGCACCACTTCAGGCGAATGGAAAGGAGCGAAGGTACTGATGGAAAGAACGTATCATACACAGATGGAAGCAGCCAGAAAGGGAATTGTCACACCGGAAATGGAAAAGGTTGCACAGAAGGAGAACTACCCGGTTGAGAAAATCATGCGCTGGACTGCTTCCGGCCAGGTCGTAATTCCGGCAAACCGTCTGCACACCTGTATAGATCCGAACGGAATTGGAAGAACGCTGAAGACCAAGATCAATGTCAATCTGGGTGTCAGCCGTGACTGCAAGGATTACGATATCGAGATGCAGAAGGTCATGCAGGCAGTAAATATGGGAGCAGAGGCAATCATGGACCTGTCCAGCCATGGTAATACGGAACCATTCCGGAAAAAGCTCACAAGCGAATGCCCGGCGATGATCGGCACTGTTCCTGTCTATGATGCGGTTATTCATTATCAGCGCGACCTGAATACCCTGACGGCCAGAGACTTTATTGATGTTGTACGGCTTCATGCAGAAAATGGGGTGGATTTTGTGACACTGCACTGCGGAATCAACAGGGACACGATTAAGGAAATCAAGGCTGGAAAGCGGAAGATGAACCTGGTATCCCGCGGTGGTTCTCTTGTGTTTGCATGGATGTCGATGACAGGAGAGGAAAATCCGTTCTATCAGTATTTTGATGAGATTCTGGATATCTGCCGTGAATATGACGTGACAATTTCGCTTGGTGATGCCTGCCGTCCAGGCTGCCTGGCAGACGCGACAGACAGTGTTCAGATCGGGGAACTGCTTCGTCTTGGCGAACTTGTCGCGCGTGCCCGGGAAAGGGATGTCCAGGTCATGGTAGAGGGGCCGGGTCATGTACCGATGGACCAGATTGCAGCCAACATGAAGGTGGAACAGACGATCTGCCACGATGCGCCTTTCTATGTCCTGGGACCGCTTGTGACAGATATTGCCCCTGGTTATGATCATATTACCGCAGCAATCGGAGGGGCGATTGCCGCCATGAATGGTGCTTCCTTTCTCTGTTACGTCACACCGGCTGAGCATCTTGCCCTGCCAAATGTGGATGATGTGCATGAGGGAATCATTGCCTCGAAAATCGCGGCGCACGCGGCAGATATCGCAAAGGGACTTCCGGGAGCGAGAGATCAGGATGACCATATGGCGGATGCACGGCGTAAGCTTGACTGGGAAGAGCAGTGGAAATATGCGCTTGACCCGGAGCATGCCAGAAAGATCCGTGATTCCCGCCTGCCCGAGGACGACCACAGTGATACCTGCTCCATGTGTGGCAAGTTCTGTGCCGTGCGTTCCATGAATAAGGCGCTGTCGGGCGAGACCATTGATATCCTGTGATGTGAATCATGCTGCATGCAGGCTAATATGATCTGTAATAGAATATAAAACAAATAAATGCCGGTTTTCTATCACATTAGATGGGAAAACCGGCATTTGTTGTACAGGAATACGTGGCAGATGGGTAAATGCTGCAAAATTGTATCTGCATTGTTTTGACTTTGCGCATGTGATATTATATTAATTTAGAGGTATTATACACGAGAAACGAAATCCGGATTTTTTCTGTTTCAGGCAGGGGTTTTATTTGGGTTTTTGCAAATGCAGAGGCATGATCTATGAGTGATAAATCATCTGGTACCTATATCATCGACGAGAATTATACAATTATCAGCGTGAATCAGACGCTGCGGGAATTATATCCCTCGGTTCAGCCGGGCAAAAAGTGTTATCAATGTCTGATGAAGCTGGATGAGCCCTGTCCACCCTGTCCGGTTGCTAATCATATTCAGGGACCGCAGACTTATCTGGACCCGATTCGTGGCATTTACGAAACTGTAGATGCAGTCGAAGTAGAATTGCCGGACGGAAAGCTGGGTCATGCACTCGTTATGAGCACTGTTGGTGAGAGTGAGGCTATTTCTGCGAAGCTGCCGCGTACCAGAAACGAGCTGAACAGACTGCTGGAACAGGAGTATTTTGACAGTCTGACCGGAGGTTTCAGCCGCAAGGGATTTGTTCGTGAATGTGAGCGGGTTTTTTCACGGACGGAGAGAACAGATTACGCAATCATCCTGTTTGATATCCATAACTTTAAGGCAATTAATGATACCTTCGGTATTGAGGGCGGCGATCAGATCCTGCGTTATGTATTTTCTACAGTGCGCAACAGCTTTCTGAAGCCAGTTGTTGCTTCGCGTATTGAATCTGACAGCTTTCTTTTCCTGGTCAGGAGAAAAAATATCAGCAGGGAACAGCTGATGTCCCTGCTGAATATGGAATGGGCAAAGGACAACCAGATCATTCACTTTCATCTGCGCTGCGGCATTTATTATGTAGAGGATGCGGATGTATCCATCTCCCGTATGATTAACTGGACCATTCTGGCAAACAGGTATGCGGATCAGGATAAATATGGAAGCTATTCCGTATTTGATGCGGCAATGCGTGAAAAATATCTTGATCAGGCGGAAGTGATTTCCCGTTTTTCCGAAAGCCTGGCAAAGGATGAGTTTAAGCTCTTTTATCAGCCGATCATTGAGACCGCTTCAGGGAAGATCTGCGCCGCAGAGGCTCTGGTGCGCTGGAATCATCCTTCCAGAGGTTTCCTTGTGCCCGGACGTTTTATACCGGCGCTCGAAAAGAGTGGGCTGATTACGCAGCTGGACCGTTATGTTCTGCAGCATGTATACAAATTTCAAAAATCTCTTCGCGCAGAACAGATACCGATTGTCCCTGTTTCTGTTAATCTTTCCAGACAGGATTTCTATAATGATTCCTTTATGAGTCAGATACTCAGCCTTATACAGGAGGGGACGCTTCCTGCGAACTGCATCAATTATGAGGTTACGGAAACCTCTGTTGCCATTCTGAAGGAGAACTGCGACTATCTTCTGCAGCAGATCCGGCAGATCGGGTCAAAGATACTCCTGGACGACTTTGGCAGTGGGTACTCGTCACTTGGAATGATCGGAGACTATTCCTTTGATGTTGTCAAGATTGACAAATCCTTTGTCGATCAGATTGAGGAAAAGCCGGTCGTCCGTGCTGTAATTGATGCCACCATTAGTATGTGCCATTCCATTGGACTTTCTACCGTTGCCGA
>JAJGAH010000121.1 GCA_020844525.1 Eubacterium sp. | reverse complement strand
GCTCTTCAGGATCCGTCCTGCCTCACGAAGCGCATCCATATCAAGATGTTCCTCGGTCATTTTCACAATTTTCGCTTTCTTATCCTGCATGGAACCGATCACTTCCATCCCTCATAATCGTCATCTTCAAGAGAGGAGCCACAGCACTCTCCTGTTCCGGCATTCTCATTGACGATATCCTGAATCGCCTTATAAGAATTCATAAACTGCTTCTGCACACGGTTGAAAATCTCGACCACCTGGGAGAGCTCCTCCTGCACAGCGTTGTACTGCTGTTTTCCCTCACGGTTCATATCGTCAATCTGCTTCTGAACACCGTCAAGGGTTTTCTGTGCCTCTTCCTGTGCCTGGTCTCTGATCTTCTGGGCATCTGCCTCTGCCTGTGCAATTCTTCTCTGCTTTTCGGACTCAGTCTCCCGGTCAATCTGCTTTGCACGGATTTTGGCCTCGTAAATCAGACTGCCGATTGTATCATAATTATCGACATAGGACTGGTATTTTTCGCGTATTGTCTTCTCCATCTTGAGAATTTCTTTATCCTTGGCATTCAGGTCTTCCTGCAGCTCCTCGATTCTCGCATCCTTTTCGCGGATGACTGCATCCTTTTCATCAAGTGCCTTTCTTGCGTTCGCAAGCTCCTTGCTGATCTTGGTCTTCTCCTCAAACGCATTGTCCTTCAGCCGCTGGAGTTCAGCCTGCACATCATCCTTATCATAACCGCCAAATGCAGTGGTTTTAAACAATTCTTCGCTTTCGGCCATAACAATTACCCCTTTCGTATCAAATACTCCCTGTTTCCGGATGCACCCGAA
The DNA here is from genome assembly GCA_020844525.1 of Eubacterium sp. Classification (GTDB taxonomy): domain Bacteria; phylum Bacillota; class Clostridia; order Lachnospirales; family Lachnospiraceae; genus Bilifractor. The sequence goes on along the minus strand of JAJGAH010000121.1, from coordinate 6,476 downwards.
GACGCACATGCAGAATCCCCTCTGCTCCGCTGCATAAAGTATAGCACAGCACGGAGGGATTGCAATTTTTAATGGCAGATCTACTGATTCAGATATTGTTCAATAATCTTCCATACATCCGACCGCTCATACCCCAGCCGCCATGCCGCCACACCAGCAATATTCTCTTTGGCGATCAGCTTCATCTTCTCTTCAATAGACTTTTCATCCTCCAGCCAGATACTGTAGGTTTCATCTCCATCTGTCACACTTCCAGTATACTGTCCTGTCTTGGAATCCCAGCTTGTCTGAATGCCAATCGATTTTACCCATTCATCTGCCTCATCCATACCAAAAGCCTCACTGGACGGCTTTTCACCGGAAACCGTCGTCCAGCCCCGGGTATAAAACGGGATAGCATCAATTACCTGATCTGCGGAGACCTCCGCAAGTGTATCCTCAATGCCCTGCTTCACAAACGGAAGCGAGGCCACGGATCCCGCCTCATCCGAACCGGCATAATGTTCATCGTATCCCATAATAATCAGGTAATCTACGGTTTTTGCCTGCTCTGTACGGTTCAGGTAGGTGGTGTATGCAGGTACGTAATTATCCACAGACACAACGAGATTCTTTTCATGTGCCGCAACCGACAGTTCCCTGAGAAACTGCAGATACTGGGGAACATTTTCCTCTGTGACAGTCTCTATATCCACATTGATCCCGTCCATTTGGGTATCTTCTGCCGCCTGGACCAGCGTATCAATTGCCTTCGTGCGGCTGTCCTGGTTCATCAGAATATCACCTATATCCACCTGACTTCCACTGAGGTCCTGCAGACATCCCCAGACCTTCAGACCCGCCTGGTGCGCCATATTGACATAATCCGCGCTGGCATAGGAGGTCAGTGTCCCGTCATCACCGGAAAAAGAAAACCATGTCGGCGATATCGTATTCAGGCCCTCCGCATCCCTGGTCAGCTCTGAAAATGCCCCAGTCCCGTCATCCTGCGCACTGCAGTACTGCCACGCCAGATTTACCTTGTAATCCACCATCTGGTGGTCAAATACGAATCTGGAATCCGTGGTATGACTGATGGTTCCATCCGCTGCCGTCTTCAGCCTGGATTTCAGAATATAACCGATAAAACCGTCCGATGTGGAAACCTGACACCACTCATCCGCATTGCCGGTAAGCACAACCGTATCTCCCGCCTTCACACTGCAGAGAACATCGGCTTTTGGGCCGCCGCGATAGCGGATCACATCATCCTCCGTTACCGTCTCAGCTGTAAGATTGGTCCACTTTGTCCTTGCGACAACACGCCAGGGATTTTCATAGGTCTTCATATCTATATCCGAATTCTCCGCGATACATTCAGCAGAAATATAGACCTGGTCCCCGTCCAGCAGAACGGCACCGCTCCCATCATCCGGTTTCCATTTCTGGGTTCCGTCAGGAAGTGTCAGCAAAAGCTCCTGCGTATCCTTCTCCCAGAAAAATCCAGGATTCAGATTATTTTCCACCGTATCATAGTCCACGTAGATTTTGCCGTTCTTCACCAGACCCTTCACATCCAGGACAGTGTCATTGACCACCAGTGCCGCCTGATTGTCAGACGTAAGACCATAATAGGTATTCAGATCCATCTGGTCATAGGTAAGGGAATGACGGTTATAAATAAACGCCGCAGCGGCAATGATCAGTACGATGATCACTGCAAAAACAATCTTGGGAACAAGTGACCGTCTCTGTCTCCTGTTTCTTCTCGTATCGGACATAACTGATAACTCCTGCTTCCATTGGTAATCAGGGCTATTTTATCATTTTACCGGAACCATGGCAAGAAAGCGAAGATACACCGCTTTTCAATATGTGCAGAAAATCCCTCCCGGGATGATACAGATGACGGTCGGATATCTGTCTGTGCCGTGGCACTCCGGGAGGGATCATATACAGAAGTCCCCTTATCAACTGCTTCGGATTCCTCTGTTTTCATCATTTATTCTATTCAGTTTTTTCCTGATCCGATTTTCTTCGGTAATAATCAGATCGTAATTCAGTCTTTTTTCTCCTGTTTCCGGATCTATTTCAAAATCCGGCATATAGCATGCTCCCTCAAATACAGCATTCTGTCGGGCATACTCAATAGAAATCGGATTGCTTGGACAACGGTTGAGATACAACGTCCAGCCTTTTGTCTGCCATTGAAAAAGCTCAGCTGCCCCTGACATATCCATGGATTTTTTATAATCCATTTTGTTTTCCTCTCCTTCTTCAATTTGTGCAATCTTTGCCAAAATATCATTTCATCTGTAACATATAAATATCGTATACAATAGCAGGTTCATCCACATGTACGCCGGCCGGGAACAAGAATCCTGGATGCGTCAGAATCTGCCGTTACCCTGACATCTCCGGTATAAAATATGCCGTTCATCAGTGTGGCGCGATAAACTGCGGTTTCTGAGACGGGAAAACGGGATCTCAGAACAAAACGCAATTACTTCATTATGAAACTGCTGAAAAAAGGGATTCTTCCAGGTAAAACACCAGAACTCTGCAGAAGCGCAGAAATGGAAGAAAATGGATCAAGTAATAAGACGGAATTTTCACTTACATCTGGTACATCGGTATCCCCTCCTTTCTGTTTTTGTTCCCCGATATCTTATACATAAAATTATTGTATGGTATGGCAATATAGATTTCAAGTAAAATTTACAAGGTTTGATATCAAAATTTATTACTGTTTCTGGCAGGGCGTATAAATCCGGCAGAAACGCTTTACAATTGTTAAGGGGTGGTATATTCTGTGGCAGAGAGGAAGTGATGAGATGAAGATAGAAAAAATAAATGAAAATAAAATACGCTGCACACTGACGAGTGAGGACCTTACAAGCCGCGATATCCGCCTCAGCGAGCTCGCCTATGGCTCAGAAAAATCCAGAAAGCTTTTCCAGGATATGATGAAGGAAGCGCATTATGAAGTTGGATTCGATTCCGGCAATTCCCCTCTTATGATAGAAGCAATCCCCACATCTTCTGACAGCCTGACGCTGATTATCACAAAGGTAGATGATCCGGAGGAACTGGACACAAGATTTTCCAAGTTCAGTCAGCCCGCGAGTGATCCCGCGGATGGAATACTCTCTGATCCCGATGAAGGCACAGATACCATTGCAGCACTGTTCGATAAACTGATAGAAGCAAGACGCAGAGCTGCTGACGATGTGCATTCATCCGGCACTGCAGATGCGGATGCAGGAACTGCCGGAAAAAATCCGAAAACAGACAAGTCCGCCAAGAACAGCCGGCATTCTGCTGCATCTGTCCAGCCCAGGGGGGATAAACGTACCGGAAATCTGCTGCAGGAATTTCAGTTTGACAATCTGGACGATGTGATCTCCGCAGCCAGGTCTGTTCACGATTTCTACAAAGGCAGCAATGCGCTGTACAAAACAGAGACGGGCGGGGACCTCTACCATCTGGTCGTTCACCAGTCCGGGATGTCCACTGTGGATTTTTACCGAACCTGTAATGTACTTAGTGAGTACGGAAGAGGAAGCGCAATTGACGCAGCGGGAGAATCCTTCTTACGGGAACATGGCACACCGATTGTTGCTTCCAATGCACTGTATAAGCTTTCACGGCTCTGACGCACGATGGACAGTCGTCATATTTTTTCCACCAGTTCCCATCCTGTGGAGCAGCCGCCACAGCCAGCGATGCAAAACAATTGAAAACGCTAATAAAAGAACACAGATACAGGAAAAAGCCTCTGATCCCATAGCTCATATGGAAAAATCAGAGGCTTTTGTTATACATTCATATTCTGCTTTATTTATCCTGGGTGAGATAGTTTCGAATACTATTGAGCGCATCCTTCTCGTCTGCGCCGTCCGCCGTAACGATCACGGATTCACCATTATCCAGTCCCAGGGTCATCATTCCCATGATACTCTTTGCATTTACCTTCTTTGTGCCGCTCTCAAGATAGATGCTGCTCTCATACTGACTTGCAACCTGAACCAGCATTGCAATGGGTCTTGTCTCAAGTCCGCTGGAAATCTGTATTGTAATACAATCTTTAACCATCCTGAAAATTGCCTCCTTGTTTCTCTCTCAGGGCTTCGGCAATAATGCTGATCTTTCTCAACCTGTGATTGACTCCGGACTTGCCTACCGGATCACTCAGATGCTTCCCAAGCTCAGATAAAGTCGCTTTCGGATATTGTAACCTAACACGGGCTATTTCGTCAAGTGCCTCCGGCAAATTGGCCAGCCCTACCCTCTCCTGAATCAGCTGGATATCCGCAATCTGCTTCGCCGCAGCCCTTGCAGTTTTACTGATATTCGCTGTCTCACAATTGACCTGGCGATTTACATCCCCGCGTACGCTCCGCACAATACGTGCATTTTCAAATGCGAGCATGGAGGATCCTGCCCCCATCATTCCGAGAAGATCAGAAATCTGCTGGCTGTCTTTTACATATACAATCTGATACTTTTTTCTCTGAACCGTGCGTGCATCAACGTCAAGACTTCTGAGAATATCCCGCAAGCCAAGGGCCTGCTCCTCTGTGCTGCATACAATCTCAAAATGGTAGGATGTGTTCGGGTCACTGACCGACCCTCCTGCCAGAAAAACGCCGCGGATAAACGCGCGTCTGCAGCATGTGTTCTGAAGAATCACCTGCTGATGGATCGGCACGTTATCCGTCATATTGCCACGTCCATCCAGGAAACGTACCGCCTGCAGAATGCGCGTCGCCGTTTCGCTGTCATCTACACAGATCTGATACAGATCTGTCTTTTGTCTTCTCCTGTCTTCTGTATGCACCAGCTCTGGCAGGATATGGAACACCTTTTTCAGAAGCAGCATATATTTATCTGCAACATCCGGATGCTCCGTCCTGAACACGATTCTGTAATGGTCTCTTTCATCTGCCTGAACCGTCGCGCAGAACATCAGCAGGGCCGCAAGCTCAGCAATCTGACAATGCCTGGCAGATCCGATCTGCCGGACCAGTTCTTTTTTTACATCTCCGGAAAAGGACATAACATATTATTTCTTTCTAAGGGAATCTTTTTCGATATCTCTGTGTTCAATCCGCAGGCCATACTCTCCTGCGTCCCCAAGCCTCTTGTAGAGTTCCTCCGCAAGGGTTACAGACCGGTGCTTTCCTCCTGTGCAGCCAATGGAAATCACAAGCTGAGTCTTGCCCTCTTCGATATAATTCGGGATCAGGAAGCGGATCATATCGACCAGCTTGGTAATAAACTGTTTGGAAACATCATACTTCATGACAAAATCATGAACCGCGCGGTCTTTTCCCGTCAGATGCTTTAATTCCGGTACATAATACGGATTTGGAAGAAAACGGACATCAAAGACCAGGTCCGAGTCTGCAGGAATCCCATACTTGAATCCAAAGGAAAGGACGGTTACCATCAGGCTTTTGAAGTCCTCATCCTCAACAAAAATTTTTTCAAGCTCGCTCTTAAGCTCTCTCGTCAGCAGCTGGCTGGTATCTATGATGTAATCCGCCTCTTTTTTCAGTCTGGCAAGCTGCTTTCTCTCCTGCGAAATACCGTTTTCCACCCTGCCCCCCTGGGCAAGCGGATGGCTTCTTCTCGTCTCTTTATAGCGCTTGATCAGTGTACTGTCATCCGCGTCAAGAAACAGGATTCTGTATTGAAATCCCTTGTCCTTAAGATTCTGCAGAACCTGATAAACCTCCTCCAGGTTTCCGCTCCGGATATCGACCCCCATTGCCACCTTGTGGATTTTTCCCTCTTCACCGTCAACAGTCAGTTCGATCATCTTCCCAATCAGAAAAACCGGCAGATTGTCAACACAGAAGTATCCCATATCCTCCAGCATTTTCAGGGCTGTCGATTTGCCGGCACCTGACATGCCGGTTACAAAAACAAGCTGAAGCTCCTCCATTTCCTGCTCTCCTCCCGACCTGTATATTCCCCGTCTTCTCCACGAAAACAGGTTCCTCAGACGTTTTTTTCATCCTCAAAGCCAAGGAATCTCACTTCAGGCTCCAGTCGGACCTGAAACTTCTCCCAGACCTTCTTCTGCACCTGCTGAATCAGCTCAGCCACATCCCTTGCAGACGCATGGTCGCGGTTAATCACAAAACCGCAGTGCTTCTCTGAGACCTGTGCACCTCCTACGCGGAACCCGCAGAGGCCGCTGTCCATGATCAGTTTCCCGGCATAATACCCCTTTGGCCGCTTGAACGTACTTCCAGCACTGGGATATTCCAGGGGCTGCTTTCTGGTTCTTGCCTCCTTCAGTTCCTGCATCCTTGCACTGATGCGGTCCCTGTCCCCCTGCTCGAGTGCAATCTCAGCCTCCAGAACAATCCATTTATGGTCCATGATCCTGCTCTGCCTGTATCCATAATTCAGCTCTTCACAGGGAACTGTCCGTACACACAGATCCTCATCCAGTACCGTTACGGATTTCAGGATATCCTTCATCT
>JAJGAH010000120.1 GCA_020844525.1 Eubacterium sp. | reverse complement strand
ACTTGCAGCCGGCCCGGACAGCAGCGTTTCCACAGGTCTCTCACGTGCCACGGTCTCTGCCATCTGATTTCCATTTCCTGCGATCATCACGATCGGAAGTGACAGCCCCCGCTCGGTAAGAGCGCTTCGGACAGATTGCAGAAAATCTGAAATAATCGGCACAAGGCGTGCGTTCAGCAATGTGCCTGCACCTCTGCGCAGCACATCCACGTCCCGGAACATTTCCCAGGCAGTCGTCACCTGAAATCCCTGCGCCTTCAGAATCTGTTCCGCTGTCCTCTCAAATCTTCCTCCATTTGCGTCCGGGTAAACCTGCGTGACACCAACCGCCCTGCATCCATGGAACCATTCCTGTGCATACTGCTGCAGTCTCTGCCAGTCAGGCTCCTCAGGATCGCGGAACAGGTGCTCCGGTTTTCCTTCCATAAAGACCAGCTGATCCAGATCAGAGAACCCATAAGATCCGTAAACTTCGTTCAGGTTACGCATGGACTCCGGCTGCATCCCGATCATCAGGCATTTCGCGCGTCCGCCTTTATTCTCCAGGCACGCATTGGTCGCGAGGGTTGTGGACAATGCCAGCAGCTGTGCCTGGTGTATATATCGCTGGTCCATACTGTCCAGTGCCCGGAGAATACAGGTTTCCAGATGGTCCTTCGTCGTCGGTGTCTTCCCGGCATCGAGCACTTTCCCGTGATCCATGTCATACACAACAATATCCGTATAGGTGCCACCTGTATCAATTCCAATTCCTGTCACTTTCACTCCCCCCTGCCGCAAGAATGCATCTACGGCATTATTTTTCTGCCCGCTTTGCTGAATGGTTTTTCGGTACGGCTTTACTGTATGGTTTTTCTGCGATATATTTTCAATCCTCGTCTACCGCACGGTCAAATTCCAGCTTGTCCACAAAGACATCCTGAAAATCGCGCTCCGCTGCCAGCTCGATAAACTCCGTCTCCCGGGACAGTCTGCAGGCATAGCGGAACTCCTCTCTGCTGACAACAGCGAGCTTTGCACCCTCTCCGGCGGCATTTCCCACTGCCACAATCCTGTCATGCAGCTCATAGGGAATCATGCCGATTTCACAGGCGCTCTGTGAATCCATATAGTTTCCAAACGCCCCTGCCAGAAATACCTGCCGGATATCCGTAATCCTCTTCTGCAGCTTGTCTGTCAGAATCTGTATGCCTGCCGCAATCGCACCCTTTGCAAGCTGTACCTCACGCACATCCTTCTGCGTAAGGTAGACATCCTCTCCAGTCGCAGATGCTTCGCCCTTTACCAGCAGAAAAGCCGGCTGTCCATGTACAGAAATCACCCGGTCCTTCAGCTTGATTGCAAGCGGGTCCTCCAGATCTTCCGGATCGCGGAAAGCGCCATAGGAATTGACGAATCCATGCCGGATCAGAAAAGCCAGAATATCAATCAGGCCGGAACCGCAGATGCCTGCCGCTCTGACATCGCCGACGATTTCCAGTGAAATGCCATACTGCGTCTCTTTCAGATGACTGATGGCCCCATCGGCCCCACGCATGCCGCATTCGATCTTTGCTCCCTCAAAAGCCGGTCCTGCTGCAGTAGATGTGGTAAGCATGCGATTATGGTCTCCAAGAACCATCTCTCCATTTGTGCCAATATCCACCATCAGGGTCAGCTGATCCAGCCTGTCAAAGGCTGCGGCAACCATGCACCCCACAGTATCCGCCCCCACAAAACCAGCAATATTCGGAAGCAGCAGTACCACACCGGTATGCAGATTCTCATTCCGGGTTCTTCTCATCCTGCGTGAGGTGATCCATTCTTCTTCGGTGTTATGTGCGGTAATTCCAGCTTCAGGAGAGCAGCTATCTGATCCCTTGTTTCTTTCGTTAGCAGCCAGCTCCTCTTCAAGCTCAAAGGGTGGAAGGAGATCGGAATCCTTTCCTTCTTCTGTACCCTCTGTGGCCGGTCCAAACCGGAGACCGGTTTCCTCTGCTGTCAGAATCATCCCCTTCCGGACCGCGGGCACATAGGGTGCATGTACCAGTGTATCCGGTGATATGCCAAGGAACAGATGGTGCATGCAGGTATTTCCCACAACAGAAATCTGCAGAATGTCAGCCACCTGCACACCGGCCTTGCCGGCCGCCTCCCGAATCAGCGCATTCAGCGCGTTAACGATTGCGCTTCGCAGTGCGCAGCTTCCCTCTTTTCCATGCTCCAGCACATAATTAGCCCTGGAGATGACATCCGCTCCAAAAGCGTGCTGCGGATTCATACGGCTTGCCACTGCAATAGTCTTTCCGATTCTGCCATCCAGCAGGTAGCCAACCACCGTTGTTGTGCCGATATCAAAGGCCATCAGATAGAACGGCTCGGTTTCTGTATCCTGTCGTCCTGTTTCCTGCTGGCCGGTATTCGTTCGATCTCCCGCCTCTATAGAATGAACATGGAGGATTTCCGGATGAACACCGGGATCCACCTCCACCTTCCTGGAAAGTCCCTCTGCCAAAATTTTTTCTACTTTCTGCTGGTACATCGTGTCAACGATCATGTCGCTTTCGATCTTTGTCTGGCACGCAAGAACCACACCAGTTTTCCTGCCCTTGCACACATCCACCCTGCATTTCCCGCATTTTCCGTTGCCGCCGCAGGGCGCGTCCGGCTCCAGACCAGCTATTCTTTCAGCCTCCAGAACAGTTGTACCTTCTTCAACCACTATTTCCTTATTCTGAGGCCGAAAGCAAATCCTGTACTTTTTCACACTGTCCACCTCGCACTGATAAAAACAGAGCCGGCGCACAATACCCGAGCATCATGCGACGGCCCTTTTTTCTTTGAAATCTCATTACTTAATTGCATACAAACCGATGGATCTGCGCAAATATCAGACTATTTGATCCGCATGCAAAATCTCACATATCAGACAGCTGCTATTATGCTACACCTACCAGCTTCTTTGCAAGCTCCGCTGCAGAGGCAGCATCCTCGGAATATCCGTCTGCACCGATCTCCTCTGCGAACTCCTGCGTAATCGGAGCACCACCAACCATGATCTTGATATTGCTGCGGAACGGAGCACCGTTCAATGCGGCAACCGTATCTCTCAGAGACGGCATTGTAGTTGTCAGCAGGGCGGAAAGTGCAACAATCTTTGTATCCGGGTTCTCATTGACAGCCTCGATGATCTTGTCGATCTGTACATCAACGCCAAGGTCAATCACTGTAAATCCTGCGGACTCGATCATCATGGCAACCAGATTCTTTCCGATATCATGAAGGTCGCCTGCAACTGTCGCGATGATAACCTTGCCAAGCTTTCCGGCTGCACCGGTAGCAAGATATGGTTTCAGAACCTCAACACCAGCCTTCATAGCCTTTGCAGCAACCAGCATTTCCGGAACGAAGATCTCATTGTTTTTGAATTTCTCACCAACGATACCCATGGTATCAATCATACCCTTCTGCAGGATATCATTTGCATCAATGCCATCATCCAGAGCAGCCTGTACCGCAGCCGGAACCTTTTTGGAACGTCCATGCTCTACCAGATTTGCAACTTCTTCAATACTTCCCATAATAAAATCCTCCGCTTTCTGTTATTTATTTCTATTCATTCCGCAATCATGTGCGCCCTTTCCGCAGGAACGCAGATGAAATGAATACATAATGAGTAATAACGAATAATCCTGATCCCTTTTTTATTCATGCAGTCCGGTAACTATGCATAAAAAGGGGTTATCGTGAAAAATACCGATTATGCCTTCGGCTTTGGTCCGTACAGGCCATCCCTGAATCCCTGAATATATTCCATGCAGTACTCGTCATTGCCAAGAAGTGCCTCTGTTGCAAATACAACACCAAGGAGGTCACGATTTGTCGGATCAAAGATTGCGCTGTCCAGTCCTGCCTTCATCGCCAGAACTGTAAATCCAATATTCACAAGCTTCCGAGCCGGAAGGTTGAAGGAGATGTTGCTGACTGCACCGGTAATATGGATGCTCGGATACTCGCTGCGAATCGTCTGCATAACACTCTCTACCATTCCGATGCCATCCTCTGAGGTGCAGAGCATCTCAATAAGCGGATCAATATGGATACGGCTCGGTGCAATATTATACTTCTTCGCCTCATCCATGATATGATGGAATACTCTCAATCTGTCATCTGCGGTCTTCGGAATACCTGTATCATCACTGCACAGGGCAATTACCTGCCATTTTGTATCAGCAATTGCCGGGAAGAGGATGTCGATCTTGTCTCCCTCGCCGGAAACAGAATTGATGATGCCGGGTTTCTTGCAGTACGGAAAAATCTCTTTCAGTACTCTCGGACTCGGGCTGTCGACTGCAATCGGAACATCTGTCACCTCTTGAATACAGTCAATCATCCACTTCAGAGTCTCTACTTCCTCTGCCTCAGGAACCGATGCGCAGCAGTCAATATAATCTGCCCGTGCATTTGCCTGAATGAGCGCACGACGCTTGATTTCATCTGCGTCACGATTCTTGATCGCCTCTGCCACAGCAGGAATCGAACCGTTGATTTTTTCTCCAATAATTATCATCGTGATTTCCTCCTAATACATTCTGTATGACACACGGAACCATTTCCGCAAGGCTCCGTAATCAAGCATGTATAAAGTATAACATTAATTTGGTCAAAGTACACAAGTCAAAGAAAAATCGCGAAAAATTACCCGTGATAATGACGGTATTTCTTGTGCACTCATGCACAAAAGAATGGTATTTTTCTACAAATGTCCTGCAAATCGAGTCAATCCGCCTGAAGACTCTCCTTGCATATGTTTAATATTTTTTCAAATGACATTTCACCTCCGAAAAGATCAAGCGCGCTCCCGACTGTTACATTGACCCGGTTCCTTCCCTCACGCTTTACCCAGTACAGATCATCAAAGCAGCCAATTCCGCCTGCATAGGTAATCGGAATTCTGGTGGATACCTCCGCAAGTATTCTCACGAGGTCTCTTTCCACACCCTGTGCCTTTCCCTCAACATCTGCCGCATGAACCAGAAATTCATCGCAGCTTCCCGACAGCGCACACAGAGAATCCACTGTCACCTCTACATCGGTAAATTTCTGCCAGCGGTCTGTCACAATATAGTATTTTCCATCCTTTTTACGGCAGCTCAGATCCAGAACCAGATGTTCCCTGCCAACCGCGGACACCAGCTGCTCCAGCCGCTCCATGGAAATCTGTCCATCGCGGAAGACATAGGACGTCACTATTACATGACTTGCCCCCATCTTCAGAAAACGCTCTGCATTGTCTGCGCGGATTCCTCCACCGATCTGAAGGCCTCCCGGCCAGGCAGACAAAGCCGCCTCTGCCTGCGCAAGAGTTGCTTCATAATATGAGGATTCCGGCGGGTTCAGCAGAATAATATGCCCGTTGCGCAGCCCATATCTCTGATAAAGTCTGGCATAGTAAGCAGCATCCTGCTCTGATACAAAATTTTCAGCGGCAAAATCCCCTGCGTCCTTTAGTGTCCCGCCCACAATCTGCTTTACCTTTCCGTTGTGGATGTCGATACATGGCCGAAATTCCATCTGTCATACCGTCCTTTCATATTAATGTTTCTGTATCTTAACATTTCTGTATCTCTTTTCTTCCACAAAATCCTGTTTGTCCTTGTCAAAGCCCAGTCATTCATACTATAATCATATCAGCCATAAGTCATCCTGGCCCGCTGAAGACAACGAGGGCAGGCTTTATGGCAAAATGATCTGTATATATTTAATATATGTAATTTCATTGCAGAAGGGATGGTAAAAAACTATGCAGAAGTATGAATGTGGACCTTGTGGATATGTATATGATCCGGCAGAAGGGGACCCGGATAACGGAATCGCTCCTGGAACAGCCTTTGAGGATCTTCCGGACGATTGGGTATGTCCGGTCTGTGGCGCTGGTAAGGAAGATTTCACACCGGTAGAATAATTCCATAATATTCAGAAATGAAGGAAAACCATTTCACGGCCCCGGGTATCACTCCCGGAGCCTGAAATGGTTTTTTATTTTATATAGCTTAAGAACTGATTCCCATTCTTGCTGAATAAAGCATCTGCATCATCCGTGGCAACTGCCTTTGCCTCCCCGGTGCTCTTATCGTAAATCCAGATATTGTACGCATCATATCCAATAATATAATACACACTGTCATCAGATGTTTTTGCAATCACCGGATAGCCCTGTGAAAGCTGATAATACAGCTCTTCCCGGGTACAGCCGGACAGATTCAGCACTGAATAATCTGAACCCAGCAGGTCTCCAAGTGCTTTTTCATCGTATTTCAGATCCAGGAACCCTTCCGGCAGCGTCGATGTATCAATGGTATAGGAGGACGGCCAGTCACCCCTCACCCAGATATACTGCTGCGCACGATTTAAAGCCAGCCCTGATACGGCATCCGCCGCCACAATAGCACGGCTGGCGCTCTGGTATGTACCCTGCAGCGTACCATAGCCGTAAACAGTATACAGACTCTGGTCTGTATCTGTATCAGGCCAGTTCAACGTTGTTTCTGCTCCCTCCGTGGTAAAAAGAATCTGCGCACTCTGCGGACTGATCGCATCCGCGGATGGCGTCACAGAGAGCGTCAGTATCGTATCCTGGCCTGTACGGCTGTCACTGGAGAGGCTCAGTGAAGCACCGCTATCTTCTGTTTCATTGTTGACAATACGATCTGTACCCGCATCCTGAAAGCTTCCATTCTCCAGGGTTGCCAGAGACAGCGCAAGATCGTTCTGTTCCTCTGTGACCGCAGTTACGTAGGTATTATCCTTCTGATAGGTCTTTTTTATCTTCCCGTCAATATCCTCAATATCCAGCTGATACATCCCGCAGACAACAACACCATCGCTGCCGGTGATCACATTCTCTGCTTTTACCAGGCCGTAAACGAAATCACTATTGATGAAGCCACACGACAGGATGCCTTCTCCCTGCGGCGCGGTAATCTGCAATTTCTTTCCACTTTCCAGATCAAGAACCGTTGCCTCGGAAGAGCCGCCCTCATTATCCTTGTCCAGCCAGGCGACAACCTGCTGGGAATTGGAAGACACAAAGCCATCGCTGTCAATGGAATCCTGAACCATGGCATAGGTCCCGTCCGTCAGATTGACCTTGCACAGTTCCGTACCCAGAAACAGATACAGCTCACCTGCACTGCTCACATAAGAAAGGCGTGAAATATTCTGCTTCAGCACAGCGAAGCTCTGCTTTAATGGAAGAAACATCGTTTCCTCAGAGGTCTTCGTATCTGCCGAGTAGGAAAATACCGCCACCCCCATC
>JAJGAH010000119.1 GCA_020844525.1 Eubacterium sp. | reverse complement strand
TGGCAGGACGATTCTTGATGCGATACACAGCGGAAGGAAAATCAGGGTGATCGGCGATTATGACATCGATGGGATCATGTCATCTTATATACTGGTCACAGGCCTGCAAAAGCTCGGCGCGTATGTATCGGTAAGGATTCCTGACCGCATACGCGATGGGTACGGTCTGAATGAGGAGCTGGTCAGGAACGCTGCTGAGGACGGCATTCGTCTGATTGTCACCTGTGACAACGGCATTGCGGCTGCCGATCAGATCCGGATCGCGCATGCACTGGGGATGCAGGCAGTTGTCACGGACCACCATGCTGTTCCATTCCGTGAGGGCGAAAACGGAAAGCGGGAGTACCTGCTTCCTGACGCGGAGGCAGTTGTCAATCCCCACCAGGAGGGAGACCCGTATCCTTTTCCGGACCTGTGTGGCGCTGGTGTTGCCTTTAAGCTGATCTGCTATCTGTATGATCTTGCGGCACTTCCGGACCGGGAGGCCGAAAAGGAGAAGCTGCTGGCGTTCGTGGCGATCGCAACGGTGGGCGATGTCATGGACCTGAAGGATGAAAACCGTATCCTGGTGCGGGAGGGGCTGAAAAGGCTGCGCCACACTGACAATCCGGGATTGTGTGCGCTGATCAGGCAGTGCAATCTGGATCAGGAAACGCTGAATACCTATCATATCGGATTTGTACTCGGCCCCTGTCTGAATGCGAGTGGAAGACTGGATACCGCGGAACGCGCCCTGCGCATGCTGCTTACCGGAAATGAGGATGAGGCAGAGGAGCTTGCGGCAGATCTTGTGAGCCTCAATGTGAGCAGGAAGGCCATGACTGCGGATGGTGTGCAGGAGGCCATTGCGATGGTGGACAGCACAGAATTGAAAAATGACCGCGTGCTGGTTGTTTTTCTTCCGGACTGCCATGAGAGCCTGGCCGGCATTGTGGCCGGAAGGCTGCGGGAGCATTACTACAAGCCTGCATTTGTGCTCACGCGTACAGAGGAGGGGGTAAAGGGATCTGGAAGGTCCATTGAGACATATTCCATGTATGAGGAGCTGTGCAAGGTCAGGGATGTGTTTACCCGGTTTGGAGGACACCCGATGGCAGCGGGCGTATCGCTCCCGGAGGAGAATGTAGATGTATTCCGGAAAAGAATCAATGCCGTGTGCACACTGACAGAGGAGCAGCTGACGCCAAAGGTAGTCATAGATGCCGCAATGCCGGTTTCCTACATCCGTGAGGATCTGGTCCGGCAGCTTTCTCTGCTGGAACCCTGTGGCAAGGGCAATACGAAACCAATCTTTGCGGAGAGCCAGATGCAGGTACAATCTCCGAGAATATTCGGAAAAAACCGGAATGTCTGCAAGATGAAGGTTGTGAACAGGGACGGCTTTGTCATGGAGGCGGTCTATTTTGGCGATGCGGATACATTTGCTGATTTTATCACAGGACGCAGTGTTTCCCTGACCTATTATCCGGAAATCGATACATGGAGAGGCAGAAATCAGCTGCAGATCCGGATTCTTTCCTATCGGTGAGGACTGGTGGTCTGCTGTCGAAAATATTGCGGCGGTTTGTATTTGATGCTATACTGAGGTTTACGCTGGTGGCGGTTCTGGTGCAGGAAGTATCCCTATGAGGAAGAACGCGCCGCATAAATAAGTTAAGGGAGATACAGAATATGAAAGAATTAAAAGATTATGTAACGACAATTCCGGATTTTCCGGAGCCCGGTATTATGTTCAGAGACATTACCAGTATTCTGGATGATGCAGACGGGCTGCAGCTTGTGATTGATACACTTCAGAAGTATCTTGAGGGACTGGATTTCGATGTGATTGCAGGAGCGGAATCCAGAGGTTTTATCTTCGGCATGCCGCTGGCCTATAATCTGCACAAGCCCTTTGTGCTGATCCGCAAGAAGGGCAAGCTGCCAAGAGAGACCATTTCCGAGACATATGATCTGGAATACGGTCAGGCAACCATCGAGATGCACAAGGATTCCATCAAGCCGGGACAGAAGGTGGTTCTGGTCGATGATCTGATTGCTACGGGCGGCACAATGGAGGCAGCGGCTCATCTGGTCGAGAGACTGGGCGGTGAGGTCGTCAAGATGGTATTTGTCATGGAGCTCGCGGGTCTGAAAGGCAGAGAGCGTCTGTCCAAATATGATATTGACTCCGCAATTATCTACGAGGGCAAGTAATTATTTCGTCTGCACCTTGCGATAGGTCCTCTGGACATGCCAAGACAGGTGATCTGCAGAGGGTGGGTGCAGGACAGAGTTTTTTGGAGATAACTGAAGGTACGTGAAGGGTCCGGAAATTTTTTCTGGCTTGCCGGGTTTGGAGAATGCCTATGGATATTGCCGAGAAGCAAACACCGATTGATCGGGAAAAGCTGCGCATAGAAGATGAAAAACTGAAAAAAGATGTGGCAGAAGTGGATGCAAGTCTCAAGACCATGGATGATTTTCTGTCACCGGACAAGCTCTACGATGAACTGATCCGCAGTGTGAAAAAGTACCACCCCTCCACGGACCTGTCCATGATTGAGAAGGCGTATCAGGTCGCGTATCAGGCACATAAGGACCAGAAACGCAAGTCCGGAGAGCCGTACATCATTCATCCCCTGTGTGTTGCAATCATTCTGGCGGACCTTGAGCTGGACAAGGAGTCCATTGTCGCGGGTCTGCTGCATGACGTGGTTGAGGACACGGTGCTCACCAAGGAGCAGGTTGCGCAGCTTTTTGGCGATGAGGTAGCCCTGATTGTCGATGGCGTCACAAAGCTCGGTCAGCTGAATTATTCTGCGGACAAGGTGGAGGAACAGGCGGAAAATCTCCGGAAGATGTTCCTTGCCATGGCCAAGGATATCCGTGTCATCATGGTGAAGCTGGCGGACCGCCTTCACAATATGCGGACGCTGCAGTACATGAAGCCGGAAAAACAGCTGGAGAAGGCGCGGGAGACGATCGATATCTACTCGCCGATTGCACAGCGTCTCGGTCTTGCAAAGATCAAGAACGAACTCGATGATCTTTCCCTGAAGTATCTGAAACCGGATGCTTACTATGATCTGGTGCACCAGATCAATCAGAAGAAATCCGAGCGGGAGGCTTTCGTAGAGGAAATCGTCGAGGATGTGCGTGTTCAGATTGAAAATGCCGGCATTGAGGCGCAGATCTACGGACGGGCAAAGCATTTCTTCAGTATTTACAAGAAGATGGTGAACCAGCATAAGACGCTGGACCAGATCTATGATCTTTTTGCAGTCCGGATCATTGTGGAGACGGTCAAGGACTGCTATGCGGCCCTCGGTGTGATTCACGAGATGTATACGCCTGTTCCGGGACGGTTCAAGGATTATATCGCAATGCCGAAGCCGAATATGTATCAGTCCCTGCATACGACGCTGATCGGTCCCAACGGTACGCCCTTTGAGATCCAGATCCGTACCTTTGAGATGCACCGTGTGGCTGAATATGGTATCGCTGCCCACTGGAAATACAAGGAGGCGTCGGACGGCAAGACACCTGGACCGGAGCAGGAGGAGGAAAAATTAAACTGGCTGCGCCAGATTCTGGAGTGGCAGCAGGACCTCTCTGACAACAGGGAATTCATGAGCCTTCTGAAGAGCGATCTCAACCTGTTCAACGAGAATGTCTATGTATTTTCTCCTGCGGGTGATGTCAAGACACTGCCGGCAGGTTCCTGTACCATCGATTTTGCGTATGCAGTGCATTCCGCCGTTGGAAACAGGATGGTTGGTGCCCGGGTCAACGGCAAGCTTGTGCCCATTGAGACGGAGCTTCACAATGGAGACCGGGTGGAAATCATTACCTCGCAGAACTCGAAGGGCCCCAGCCGTGACTGGCTGAAGGTTGTGAAGAGCACGCAGGCGAAGAACCGTATCAACAAGTGGTTCCGGGAGGAGAAGAAGGAGGACAATATTCTCCGGGGCAAGGAACTTCTCACGAGCTATGCACATTCAAAAGGAAGGACAATCAGTGATCTGCTGAAGCCTGCATATACGGAAAAAGTCATGCGGAAATATGGCTTCCAGGACTGGGATTCCGTTCTTGCAGCGATCGGTCATGGCGGTCTGAAGGAAGGCCAGGTCATGAACAAGCTCGTGGAGTGCATGGAGCGGGACCGCAAGATGCACATGACGGACGAGGATGTCCTGAATGCCGCGTCAGGCGGCGCACAGGCAGCGGAGAGGGCAGGAACAGAGGATCCGGAGGTTCTGAAACACAAAGGCGGTATTACAGTCCGCGGGATCCACGATGTAGCAGTTCGTTTCTCCAAGTGCTGCAGCCCGATACCCGGAGATGAGATTGTTGGCTTTGTAACCCGGGGAAGAGGCATTACCATTCACCGGACAGACTGTATCAATATCATGAATCTTCCGGAATCGGAGCGGAGCAGGCTGATTGAGGCGGAATGGGCACCGGAACAGGAAAAGGGAGAATCCTATTCTGTCAGTATCGTGCTCTACGCGAACAACCGCACCGGCCTTCTGGTGGATATCTCAAAGATTTTCACGGAGCGCAATATCGATCTCTCTGCCATGAATGTCCGGACCAGCAAGCAGGGGACGGCTACCATTGATATGACCTTCCGGGTCAGAAGCACAGCAGAGCTGAGGGAACTCACGGAGAAGCTGCGTCAGATCCCCAATGTCCTTGATGTGGAGAGACAGAAGGGATAAGTACGCAGACAGCAGAAGCGGATGCGCTGACAGCAGAGATAAGTACACGGACAGCAGAAACGGATGCACTGACAGCAGAGATAAGTACACGGACAGCAGAAACAGGTGCACGGACGCAAGAGAGAAAGTGACCAGACCAAGTGGTGTACAGCAGGAGAGAAAAAATGGCAGATATGGAGGTTCAGAGCCTGGTTCTGGGCATGGTCAGGACCAATGTTTATCTGGTAAAAAACAAGATTACAGGAGAGATTCTGGTCATTGATCCGTCCGACAGCCCGGACCAGATTGTACAGAAGATCCATGAGATGAATGGAAAGCCTGTCGCGATTCTCCTGACCCATGGGCATTTTGATCACATCGGTGCCTGTGATGCGATCCGGAAAAGGTATGGGATCAGGGTCTATGCGGAGGAGCATGAAAAGGAGGTCCTGTCAGATCCGTCTGTCAATCTTTCTGCCTCATGGGCTTCTTCTGTGGCGGTTCAGGCAGATACTTATCTGAAGGACGGAGATGTGATTCATCTGGCCGGGTTTGAAATCCATGTGATCCATACACCGGGACATACCATTGGCAGCTGCTGCTATTATTTTCCGTCAGAGCATGCGCTGTTCAGCGGGGACACACTGTTTTGTGAGTCCTATGGGAGAACGGATTTCCCGACGGGAAGCGGACGGGATATGGAGAACAGCGTTCGAAGACTGCTTACGGAGCTTCCTGCGGATACGGCTGTCTATACCGGACACGAGATGTTTACAACAATTGCGCGTGAGCAGAAGTACAATCCGCTTGCGCAATGACTGCGGATGAGGTGATGAAATGGCGCTTCGATTCACGCTTCAGTTTAATCGAAGAGAATTCGAATATGATGTATACAATCTGATCCGGGCCTTTTATCCGATGTCAGAGGTTGTAATCTGGTATGCCGGGGAGGAAAGGCCGGCGGGGAGCTTTGACGGTGATTTTGTCGTGACCTACTATGACACCCATGTAAGCTTTTCCACCAGCGTAAATGGCCCCATGACGTCCATTCAGTTTCTGACCGGATGGGAAGACAGGATACGGACAAAGAATGAAGTCAAGCAGCTGGTATACCATATTCTCTCAGAACAGACAGGCCATACGCTCCCATGGGGAGACCTGACTGGAATCCGTCCGACGAAGATTGCGATGAAGCTTCTGGAGGAAGGCCATTCGGATGAGGAAATCCGCCATGAAATGGAGCAGACTTATTTTACTTCGGAGGGCAAGATCAATCTTGCCCTTTCGGTTGTGCACAGAGAGCAGGAGATACTGCGCCGCATGCACCTGAAAAAGGGATACAGCCTGTATGTTGGAATTCCTTTCTGTCCTACGATCTGTCTGTACTGCTCCTTCGGGTCAAATCCTCTGGGACGGTGTAAAGACATGGAGGAGCCTTATTTTCAGGTTCTGTACAGGGAACTTGCCTTTATTTCCGGAGAAATGAAGGATTTTACGCTGGACACGATCTATATCGGCGGCGGAACGCCGACTTCCGTTTCTGCAGAACGGCTGGATGAGCTTCTGTCTGTACTTGGAAGAAATTTTGACCTTGACCATCTCGCAGAATTTACGGTGGAGGCCGGGCGTCCGGACACCATCACCGATGAAAAGCTCCGCGTGCTGAAATCTTATCCAGTGAGCCGGATTTCCATCAATCCGCAGACCATGAACCAGAAGACACTGGACCTGATCGGCAGGAAGCACACAACGGAGGATGTCATCGAAAAATACTACATCGCCAGATCGATGGGCTTCGACAATATCAATATGGACCTGATTGTCGGGCTTCCCGGAGAGGGTGAGCCCGAGGTGGCGTACACCCTCAGCGAAATCCGGAAGCTGGATCCGGACAGCCTGACTATTCATTCGCTGGCATTGAAACGGGCGACCAGGCTGAATCTGTTCAAGGATGCCTATGAACCGGTATCCTTTCAGAACTCTGCCGCGATAATGGACCGCACGGCAGCATGCGCTGCGGAGATGGGTATGCAGCCGTATTATCTGTACCGCTACAAGAATATGGCGGGCAATTTTGAGAATGTCGGGTATGCAAGACCCGGCAAGGCAGGCATCTACAATGTGCTGATCATGGAAGAGCAGCAGAGCATCCTTGCGGCCGGTTCCGGTGCCTCTACCAAGTTTGTCTTTGATGAAGGCAGGCGGATCGAGCGGGCGGAGAATGTGAAGGACCTTTCCAACTATGTGCAGCGTATCGATGAGATGTGTCAGAGAAAAAAAGAAGGAATTGACGCGTATTTGAGGCATTAACGTATCATATGAAGAAGAACAGGACAGAGAAGGACAATCTGGAGAGGGAAAAAGAAAAGGCCGGGAAAAAGGGCACGGAAAAAGGCGAAGAAAAGGCTGGGAAAAAGAGCACGGAAAAAGGTGGAGAAAAAGCCGGGAAAAAGAGCACAGACAAGGGAAGAGATAAGAATCGGAAAAAAACCAGGGGCAAGGCTGGAGAGAAAGCCGGATCCAAAAATAAAGGCGGTAAAAAAACTGGGATCGAGTACCGATCCGCCAAACATGGTCTCGACAGGATGCCCTATCATAATACAAGGCATTTGTTCGGGAGCAAGAT
>JAJGAH010000118.1 GCA_020844525.1 Eubacterium sp. | reverse complement strand
TTCCCATAGCCTTGTCGATTTCACCCTGCAGGATCATCTCCACGGCATCCGCCGCGTCATGGATACCTGCATCCACTGCTTCTCTCGCCTCTCTGGTAAAGGGCGCCAGCACATAATCTGCCAGGTCCCACTTCTCCGGCTTGGCGCCGATGCCCACCCGGATTCTGGCGAAGCGGTCCGTTCCGAGGCACTGGACGATGTTCTTCATACCGTTGTGCCCGCCGGCGCTGCCTCTCTTCCGAATCCGGAGCTGTCCGGGTGCCAGATCAATGTCGTCGTAGATAACGATCAGCTGCGTCTCCGGATCGATCTTGTAGTACTGCAGATAAGCACGGATGGCTTCTCCGGAAAGATTCATATAGGTAAGCGGCTTGAGCAGAATTACCTTCTGGCCGCCGATTACCGCTTTACCGTACATGCCCTGCATGCTGATGCCTGAGCTTGGGACATTGTAGCGGTCCGCCAGCTCCGTGATCACATCAAAGCCCATGTTGTGTTTCGTTCCATCGTATTTTTTCCCCGGATTTCCGAGTCCTGCAATCAAATACATAAATACTATCCTCACTGCATTCGAAAAAGCTGCCTTGTATTAAATCTGCTGTGCCTAAAACCTGCTGTCTCAGGCATTACAGACATAAAAACGCTTATCAATTGTCATGTCTGCACTAGCTGTGAAGCCCTTCATCGTTTTAAAATTGTGAATAGAAGCAGTAACAGTGCCACTTGCGAAACGCCAAAAACAGACACGGCCGGCGCGGGTACCCCGGATCGTGTCTGTGAACGTATCCTGTTTTTCTGTTAGTTGAAGTAAACGGTTTCTACGGCCGGCGGATTCGCGGCTTTGATGGTGATAGCCTGGAATACCGGCTCTTCCTCCTGTGCCATCGGCACAAACTTGTAATCTACCCTGGCGGTCAGCTGCACCCAGCTTCCCTCGGTCAACTTCGGTGCGTTCTTGCTGTGGCAGAGATATCCGATGTACTGCATATCCGCTGCGCAGCAGGTCATTGCCGTACGCGCCGGCATGAAGAAATCTGCACCGGCTTCTTTGCTCTTCAATACCATTCCCTTGAAGCGCACCTTTTTTCCCTTGTAACGGTCCGGATTGTCCTGCAGATCCACGAAGAAAATGCCATAATCGACATCATCGATATCGATGATGTCCTGGTCCAGATCATAGGGAACCGTATCCTCAAAGATATCCACCGGCTGTCCGTCCACATCGAGGAACTGTACATCACAGCCCGGATTTACCACCTTGAAGCTGCGGCGGAAATTCGCCAGCGGCATATCTCTCTTGCAGCGGTTGAACAGAACCATGTCCGCCTGTCTGCTCATCTCTGCAAACAGGGATTTCATGTTCGCCTGGTAGACCTGGAAGGTGGAGGCATCCACTGTGACAATCTGCTGTACAATGCCCCAGCCACGCGGGAGCTTCATCTGCCAGAGCTTGTCCACACTCCAGAGCGGATTGAACTCGATGATGACACGCTCCGGCTCATATTTTCTCTGAAAAGCACGAAGATTCTCGAAGCTGAACTGCTCCTGCTCATCGATGGTCTCGATGACGGTGTTATACTTCAGAAGCTCCTTCTCATCATACTCCTCTTCACCCTCTTCGGTGTTGATCAGAAGCGTCGGGCCATCAATCTGGAAGTAATCCTGCGCGATCGTGAAATTCAGGAAGGATGTCTTGCCGCTCTCCAGAAATCCCGTGATCAGATAAATCGGGACTTCGATTTCATTTTCGTCCATACTCTTCTCTTACTTTCTATATTATGTACATTGTGTTGCCTGTCGTATCATCCTTTACGGTCTTTTTGATGATGTTCCTAATCAAGACTTCCAAGATGAAATATTTCTATATTCTTGCTTATTCAGGATCAGAGCTTAAAGAGTTCCTTCAGTTTGTCCTCTTTCAGATCGGATCCGATCACGCACAGGCGTCCTGTATACTCCGGTGCACCCTCACGCACATCTGCCTCTTCCGGAACCATATCAAAGTAAATCCACTTCCCATCGGTTCCCTCGACCATGCCCTTTGCGCGAAGGATGGTTCCATAAGTATTGTCTGCGGAAAGTGCCTCAAGGATGCTCCTGATTTCGTCAGGCGTATACTTGCGGATGGTCTCCTGTCCCCAGCTGGTGAAGACCTCATCCGCATCATGATGATGGTGATGATGATGTCCGCATCCGCAATGGTCATGCTCATCCTCGTCATTATCATGGTGATGATGGCTGCAACCGCAGTGGTCATGCTCCTCGTCCTCATCATCGTGATGATGCTCATGTCCTTCCTCATCATGATCGTGATGATGATGCTCATGCTCCTCGTCCTCATCATCGTCATCCTCGACAAGGGAAAGGTCAATCTTGACACCCTCCATGGTATCCAGTACCTTCTTGCCGCTGAGCTGCTCTACCGGCGTTGTAATGATGGTAGCCTTCGGATTCAGACCACGAATGAGGGCCAGTGCCTCCTCAACCTTCGCATCAGTGGCCTTCGGGGTATCCATACGGCTCAGAATAATGGTACCTGCAGCCTCTACCTGGTTCTTGAAGAATTCGCCAAAGTTCTTCAGGTACATCTTTGCCTTGGTAACATCTACAACGGTGGTCGCGCTGTTCAGTTCAAGATCTGCTGCGCCAGCATTCTTCTCCACAGCACGGATAACATCTGAAAGCTTGCCAACACCGGAGGGCTCGATGATGACCCTGTCCGGATGATATTTATCTACGACCTCCTTCAGGGCGACACCGAAGTCACCTACAAGGGAGCAGCAGATGCAGCCGGAGTTCATCTCCTTGATTTCAATGCCGGCATCCTTTAAGAAACCACCATCAATACCAATCTCCCCAAATTCATTCTCAATCAGAACAACCTGCTGACCCTTCAGGGCATCCGCAAGCAGCTTCTTGATCAATGTCGTTTTGCCGGCACCGAGGAAACCTGAAATGATATCTATCTTTGCCATATAAAATCACGCTCCATTCTGTGCGCCGCTCTAATGGGCGGCTAATTAGGTTGTGTACTATTCTATTGCATAGCTTTTACATTATACGACATATCAGATAAATGTCAAATGGTTGTTCGGGATTTTAGTCTGGCAGCGATTCTCGCACTAACGTTCAGATGCATGCCTGCACGACCAGCGAACTGTAAGATTCTCACTTGTCTTTTGGCATATCTTCAATGACATGCCTGACAAAGCTTACTGGCTCGTCCAGTTCATCTGCAATCCTCTCTGGGGAGTAGTGTAACATAGTGTACAGAATCTCAATCTTTCCTTCTTTGCGCCCCTCAATTCTTCCCTTTTCTATTCCTCTATTTTCAATTACATCCAGTACTTCTTCAGACATTTTGACTCCTTTCTCCGGAAGCTCCCCCGCCACGTCCTCAAAACGATGATCACCAGTGAGTATTGACAGGAGCTTGAACATAGCATCTACGTGATTGAGTATACCTGGCTCTGGTTTATATGCCTGATTAGTCCTTGTCTGCACAAAGTATTCAGCGACATATCGGAAATCACTCCGAAACATTTTTACCTGTTCCTTTTCCAGAAATGAAATTTCAAATAGGTTTTTTATTTCATAATCGCTGATATATGGTTTGAATTTCTGTGGAATATCTACCACATCTGTTAATTTATGACTATAATTCCATCGTTCCTTACCGAAGTAGAGAATATTGTAAGTACAGGATAAACCCGTTTTGTCCCCTTGTCCAGCAGCTGGGCACGGTAGGCAGCGCCATCATATCCAATAACACGGACAGGCATAAGGCGTTCTGCCTTGCTCTGATTCTCCAGCCCAATCAAGGAGATGATCATATTCCCATTCACATAAAGTTTGGATATATCTCTTTCCTGTTCATGTAGCTTACCGTCTGCTTTATACTGACTGTGATTTGCCGTATCCTTCAGGTTCTCTGGCAAAATCTCTCGTCTGCCTTGAAACAACAGAACATTCACAATGTCAGCAAAGACATCATTGTAGTCAGCCAGCATTTTCTCTGCAATGTCTTTCTCCGCCATGCTCCCTCCTTATATATACAGATGATTTTCATGGTGACCTATATTTCACATTTGCAAATGTTCTGTTTTTATTCTATCAGAGGATTCGTATTTCTGCATCGGCGCTATTTCACAAGATATTGGCAGGAGTTTGTATGTATCAGATAGAAATTGGGTATTGACTTTTTGTTAACATAATTATTTGTGACATGGCATAATCATCCGATAGCGAAGCCTCTGTTCAATCAAGCACACCAATATTGCAATGAGGCAAATACCCGTAAAACAATTGTGTCCCACGAATATTTGCCTCATGATTTCACAGTGCACTTTTAAAGTGACCTTCTTCAAATGATTCCGATTCTGTTCAATCTATCCATTAATTTTTGGATATTTTCTGCCTTTTCTGTTTCCCGGCAAGGTATGCCAGAAAGAAAAGCAGCAATGCTGTCGAAACGCTGAGCGTGATGATCCACATCCTCGTATTGCTGGAATCTCCAGTCTTTGCGTTCGTTGCCGACTTCTGGGCGGAAGCGCCGCCCGGCGTTGGCGTTGTGGTAATGCTCGGTGTTGGTGTTACAGTGGTGCTCGGTGTCGGCTGGTTTTTATCAATGGCTGTGATCTGATCTGTCTTATCACCGGTTTTCGTCTTCTGATGAAGCGCAACAGCACATTCCAGTGCATTGCTCCCTGCCTGATCTGTACCATTGTAAACGGTGACGTGCACCTGCCAGGTCCCAAGTACCTGTTTCCCTGCATCCCGCAATACGACCTGATACCAGTACTCACCCACCCGGCTATAAGCAATCTCAAACGAATAGTCTGCACCGCCAGAGCGTGATACTGAAATCGTAGAAACGTCATTAACCGTTCCATCCGGCATGGGCGTCTCTGCTGTTCCACCTGATGCACTGTCATCCGGTGTCAGGATCAGCTGATAAGCCTTGGATGGACTCAATCCATTACTTCCATATACAAAATGTGCCGGTATTTCTGCGACTGGCAGTGCATTACCACTATCCGCATAAACCGATTGATTCCCCAGCCAAGAGAAAGCGATCACTGCACATAGGCAGATCCATATGATATTTGATATTCCTTTACTGATTTTCATGTGTCTCCCTTGTTACTGGTTCGAAATAAAACGCTGTTTAAAGAATAAAAAATTCTTCATGTAAAAATTCCTGCTGCTGATCTCAGATTCTCCGCGCTTCCCCTGAAGAGGTTACGATGGAATCTGATAGGCCGCAAATACAACAGTTCTGTCGTCCTCCTGGTCCGAGGAGCAGGTGGAAAGGGTCAGAATATGCCAGCTTGCCGGATCCTCTCTGACCTGTGCAAGCGTATCCGCATGCACATATCTGGCACCGGTTTCCAGATACTGCAGGAAGCCGGAAGGATCCTCATCCGCCGCCACCGGATCAAAAACCCAGGAATCCGTATCCTTGACAACCATAACGGAAAGCACCGAAACCGGAATTTTCTTTCCGGGAATCAGCAGCGTTCCGGTTGTATGCTTGTCAAAAAAGGCCTTCTTCAGATACAGGTCCAGATCCCCGAACATGGCATGCTGGTCCATGTGGTGACCGTAGATCACCTCATCAAAATCCTGAAAATCCCTGCTGCACCTGGTGTCCAGGAATATGGTTCCTGCCAGAGAATACTTGCCATAGACATCCTTGTTCAGGTACTCCTCATTGTCCTCTCCCTGCACGATCGGATTGTCGATGTTTGTCCCGTCCATTGTGATCCAGGCACAGACATCCGGATTGATCTTGCGCAAATCATCAAATGAGGGCTTGTCCCCGGAAGGCTTCTCCTGCCGGATCCGCGCGGTCAGCGAGAGCGCCGCCGCGTAGATACTGTTGTTGTCCCAGATGGAATACAGACTGTAGGCAATCGCCGCAAGAATCGTGAGGATAACCACCAGATTCAGCACCCGGTTCAACCATTTCAGCAGTTGTCTTGCCATAAAATCACTTTCCTCTAAAGAGCTCTATAAACGATTACACGCGGCGCTTTCTGGAAGCTACCACAAAGGCTACGGCACCGGCTATTGCAACGACGAGGATCAGGATGTATGGGAGGTTTGTGGTGAAGATACCGGTGTCAATATTCGAATTTCTTGTATTCGTAATTGTGATTTCGAGATTCTTGCCTCCAACCATCTGCTGATAGTCATCCTGAGTAAGACTCTTTGTTGTTGAGCCATCTGGCATGGTGTACTCTGTTTCATATCCAGCATCCGAATATTTATCTTCCTGTACGAAACAACTGACACCGTCCGGAATATTTTTCAAAGTAATCTCTGTTCCATTTTGAACAGTATATGTTTTTGTTACGGTTCCAGTTGTCCAGTCAGTAGGTTTAATTTTTCCAAGTTCACCATCAACAACCGTTCCTGTTCCAGAAACACCAATAGTGGAGTTTACAGTCTTACCCGATGGAGCCTTCAAGATAACCGTAACCTTAAACTGCTTGGTAATATCTCCCATATTTCCTGCCACCACTTTTTTAAAGGAAAGTTTACCGGCAGCATAGTTGTTATTAATAGTTTTGACCTTATTTTCATTAGCGGAATCCAAATTGATAATATTAACGGAATTAACCGTCATTGTGCCATCTTTGTTTGTAATGGCGACCGCAATGCGATAACTGTTTGTGTCATAGGTAACACCCGCCGTAGTTCCGGCTGTCTCGTGAAAATCGTAATAATAAACTCCCGGTTCGGTGTAGGATCCGTCCAAACTAATATTTACTGTCTGTGATACTCCATCAACAGTTGCGGCTACCTTTGAAAAATCTGCAGAAGAAACAGAAACCGTTTGCGGAATATTAGCACTATTCGTTACGGCAGTACCCAGGTCACTAATATTCTGCATCGCTGTCGTACTAGTATTCCAGGATGTTCCCTTCAGTGCCGCAAGAGAAGCCTTTCCTGCTGTTGTCGCTGTAGCATTTGTCTTACCCGAAGTAAAAGTAAAAGTCTCTGCCGGGCTGGCATAGTCTGTAGCAGTTTCTCCCGTTGGCATTGTTAAAGTATACGACTTATTAAAACTTGCTGCCGGTTTTGTGGTAGTGTCATCTGCAAATGCCGGTAATGCGCTGCCAGTCAAAAGTGTCGCTACTGCCAGTGCGCTTAGTAGTATCTTTCTTGTACGCTTGAATCCGTTGCTGCCTTTCATGTTGTTTGTTCTCCTTTTTTGCCTTTGTGATTGTGCCTTGCTGTAGTACCTCTGCCGTTAAACCAATGGATTCATTCTATATATTATACTTACAACCCTCTCCTTCTCAGGA
>JAJGAH010000117.1 GCA_020844525.1 Eubacterium sp. | reverse complement strand
GAAGAATATGCTCACCATAGTTGGTCAGCGTAACGCCGGACTTGTTTCTGGTCAGAACCGCAAAACCAAGCTCCTTTTCCATTGCAGAAATGGAATGGCTGATTGCTGAAGGCGTCAGACCAAGTACATCAGCCGCCTTATGAAAGCTTCCCATTTCCGCAACCGTCTTGAAAACCTGATATGTAAGCAGTGTCATATGTATACTTCCTTTCGCTGAAAAAGGCAGGAACAATGAAATATGTCAAAAGTCTGTGTCAATTTCTTCAACATTGTGTTGACATTGATTAAACGTTAATCATTATACCGGTTTCTGCGAAATTGTAAATAGTATACATATGGAAATGAAATTAGTTGTAAACAGCCTTAGCGCTCAAAGGCAAAATAGACGATGACAGCCTCTGCGTCTCTGTGAATCCATACGCCGGCATCCTCATCATTCTCCGCTTCCAGATTTCCCGGATAACGTCCATATTCATGGCCGGGCTTCCCGACCTTCCCCCGCTTGGAAGCGTCCCCGAAATCCCCCTTCTGGAAACGCGTCACATAGCCGATGATTGTCTGAAATGCATTACCGACAAAGTACACCTCACGAATGCCGGCGGAGAGATAGATCGTCTCTCCATTGATGGTCCCATAATAGGTGGTCCCGTATCCCTTTTTCCTGCTGCTGATATATTCCCTCAGCTCGCTGAATTTCTCCATGCAGCTACCTCCTTCTGTACTGCTCTGTGCACGACACACATGACACAGGATATGACGACGCATGCCCTGCAGCCAAATCACATGTCTATGCGCGCATATCAACCTTCTCACAGATCCATTTTACCGCTAATGTGCAAAAACAGCAATGAAACGAAAGCAGGATATCCAGAATCCGCAGGCACAAACGATGCCGTCGAAGAGGCAGCTGTGGCGAACTAATACGCATTACAGCAGCGTCACGCCATGCTCCTGCGCATATTTCTGATCCTCCTCCGGCCAGATCGATACCTGTACCTCCCCGATATGTGCCTTTCGCAGGAAGAACATACAGATTCTGGACTGACCGATACCTCCGCCGATCGTATATGGAAGCTTTTTCTCCAGAATTGCCTTCTGGAAGGGAAGTCTGGCCCTGTCCTCACAACCGGCCTCCTGAAGCTGCAGACGGAGTGAATTCTCATCGACACGGATTCCCATGGAAGAAAGCTCAAGTGCAATGTCTGTCACCGGGTAGTACACAATGATATCGCCGTTCAGTGACCAGTCATCGTAATCCGGTGCGCGTCCATCATGCTTTTCACCGGACTTCAGTCTGCCGCCGATCTGCTCCACGAAGATTGCCCCATGCATCTTTGCAAATTTGTACTCCCTGTCCCTGGGCGTATCATCCGGATACATATCCTCCAGCTCCTGTGAAGTGACAAAGGTGATCTGGTCCGGAAGAATGCAGTGCACATATTCTAATTTATTCTCTGCAAACTTCTCTGTGATATGCAAAGCCTCATAGACATTTTTTACAGTCCTGTGGAGGGTATCACGGTTTCTCTCCTCTTTCGTGATCACACGCTCCCAGTCCCACTGGTCTACGTAGATCGAATGGATGTTGTCAGTATCCTCATCACGGCGGATTGCGTTCATATCCGTGTAAAGACCCTGACCCGGCTGAAATCCGTAGCGCCCCAGTGCATACCTCTTCCACTTTGCAAGGGACTGAACAATCTCTGCCTTTCTCTCATTCTGCTCTTTGATGCCAAAGCTTACCGGTCTCTCCACACCATTCAGGTTGTCATTGAGTCCGGAATCCGGATCTACAAACAGCGGCGCAGTCACACGCTGAAGGTTCAGCTCCGCAGCCAGCTGGTTCTGAAAGAAATCCTTTACTTCCTTAATTGCGATCTGTGTATCCTTTAAATCAAGGGCAGAGTGATAGCCCTCCGGTATGAAAATACTGCTCATTGCACATGCCTCCTCTTATTTTTAAGTAAAAAAACTGTCTTTGCTACAATAGCATATTTTCAGGTATGCGACAATAATGAACAGCTGGATCAGAGTACTCCCTGTTCTCCATCGGGGGCCTCTCTTCCTGCCCTCGTATCAAGCCATACTTCATACCAGTCAAGACAGCGTGCTGTCCATATATCCCTGGCCTTCTCAAGCTCCTGCAGATCAGAAGGTGCAGACTGCATGTATTCCTCCAGTGTCTCCGGAGCCGTCCGTTTTTCCATGCACACGCGTTCACAGAGACTGATGAAATTCTGCTCTGCCTGCTCCAGATCCGGTTCTGTCAGCTGAAATCTCCAGTCCAGTACAGCCTCTTCTGTAGAGATTTCCTTCAGGCGGAAATGCTCCGGCTTTGGCACTGCTTTCAGCTCGTCGATCAGACGCTGGTCTTCTGCACTCCGAAGTGCCCTCAGCGCATGGAGGTCCTGTGCTTTTTCCTTCTGCTCCGCAAAATGGTCATAGCCAAACGGATAATACTGCACCTGGCTGTTTCCCGGTTCAAACAGCAGCAGGGAGTCTGCCACCTGGCTCAGAAAATACCGGTCATGCGATACGAAAAGAATGGTCCCCTTATAGCTTCTGAAAACAGATTCAAGCACTTCCTTTGCCGGAATATCCATATGATTGGTCGGTTCGTCCAGTATCAGAAAATTCGGACCGGGATAAAGCAGAACAGCCAGCACAAGCCTGGCTCTTTCTCCACCGGAAAGACTTTTCACCTTTTTGGCAAGGTCACGTCCCCTGAAAAGGTATCCTGCCAGCACCTCACGTGCCTCTCTGTCCTGCAGAAGCGGAAATCTGAACTGGAACCACGCAAGCACCGTCCTTTCCGCATCCTCTCCATTGATTTCTGCCGCGAGCTGATCAAAATAGGCACTGTCGATGTGCACCCCGTTTCTGAGTGTACCTTCAAGTGGTGCAAGCTTTCCGGCGACTGTCTTCAGAAACGTGGATTTCCCGGACCCGTTTGCTCCTATGATTCCGATCTTCTGGCCTCTGCGAACCCGGAACGAAATTTCCTTCAGCGGCTGCTCCCTCTTGTACCCGATTTTCAGATGCACACATTCAAGCACCCATTTACTGCCCGGACGCGCAGGAATGATCTCCTTTGTGTGCAGAGCCTCCGTATCCATGACCGGCTTTTCTACAGGTACCATGCGGTCCAGGAGCTTTTTGCGTGACCTTGCAAAGGCTGCCTTGCGGGGTTTGTTTTTGAATTTTATTATCAGGTTCTTTTCCCGCTGTATCTCAGCCTGCTGCCGCTCATAGGCCTTCCACTGCCGCTCGCAGCGCAGGACCTTTTCTTCTTTGTAGTGTGTATAATTTCCAGGATAGCGGGTCAGTTTTCCGCCCTCTGCCTCCCATATCACATCCGCAGTCCGGTTGATAAAATAGCGGTCATGCGAAACCAGCAGTACAGCCTTCGGATATTGCCTGATATACTGTTCCAGCCATTCCACGGATTCCAGATCCAGATGATTTGTGGGCTCATCCAGAAGCAGCAGGTCCGGTTCAGAAAGAAGCAGCCGGATCAGCATGATTTTTCTCTGCTCGCCGCCGGAAAACATGCTGAGCTTTTTCCCCTTTGCGTCCTTGGGAATGCCAAAGCCTGTCAGCATACGGTCATAAAGCTGCTCGTAGTAAAAGCGGTCCTTTTCATATCTGTAATCAGCAGGCTTTCCATCCATCACGGCCTGCACAACTGCCTCGCCCAGTGTCAGATCCGGCTCTGAAGGCATGTTCTGATCCAGAATGCCCGTAGTAAAGGCTCCGGCACAGATCATACCAGAGCCCGGGTTCTTTTCATTGCTGTCAAGATCGATCCGTCCGCAAAGCACCTCAAGGAGTGTTGTTTTTCCCGCTCCGTTCCGGCCGACAACTGCCGCCTTCTCCGTCCCCTTGATCTCAAATGAAAAATGAGAAAGGACCGGAATACCGTTCCGGCTCACGCTCCCATCCTTTATTTCCAGATGCATTGCAATACCTCCTCTAGTGAAACAGGCGAACCGCAGGAAGCGAAAAAAGTCTGATACATACCGCACAGTCAGTCATTCGTCATGCACGCCCCGTATAAGGCCTGCCCCAGTGCAATGCCGCCGTCATTGGGCGGCACCAAACTGTGGACAAGCACCCGGAAACCGTTTTTCTCAAGCGTGCTCTGTACAAGATCCAGCAGCAGCGTATTCTGAAAGCAGCCTCCGGACAGAGCCACCGTTTCCGGAACCCCCTGATCCGCACCGTGCAGAGAAAGGATCAGATGACAGGTGCTCTCCGCCAGAGCAGCATGGAAGAGCCAGGCAAGCCGGTCCGGGTCCTCCCCGGCAAGACGCCGGCGGACCAGCTCCTTTACAATGTAATCTGTGCGAATCAGGGCACGCTCCGCCGTATCAGCAGGATCATAATCAAATGCATCCATAAATTGAGAGAGTCCGGAAGAATCCGGTCCATTCTGCGCAAGATATGCCTGTGCACGATACATGAGCGCCGTGGAGGCCTCTCCCTCGAAGCCTGAACGCCTGCATATACCCAGAATCGCGCTCGCCGCATCAAATATTCTTCCGCAGCTCGTGGAGACTATGGCGTTGAATCTTTTGTCATGCATCCTGCGCATGATACCGGCCTGGCTATTCGGGCAGAGCTGCAGCGCCGTCATGACTTCCTCCGGACCCGGACCCTCACCAGCTTTGAAAAGATCGCAGATCATGGAGCAGGCAATTCTCCACCCCTCTCTGGAGGCAGTATCCCCTCCGACATGGAGAAACGGTTTCACGCTTCCTACCCGCCGGAAACTGTGCACATCAGCCAGAAGAATCTCTCCTCCCCAGATCGTACCGTCGGATCCATATCCGGTACCGTCAAAGGAAACCCCCAGCACAGGGTCCAGATAATCATTTTCTGCCATACAAGACAGAATATGCGCATAATGATGCTGTACCCTCACCAGCTGCACAGGGGAAGGCGAATCGGCCGCAAGCTTTTCTGCAATTCCTGTGGACCGGTAACCCGGATGCAGGTCACAGATCACCCGGTCCGGCTTTGCCTCAAGAAG
This sequence comes from Eubacterium sp., assembly GCA_020844525.1. Lineage (GTDB taxonomy): Bacteria > Bacillota > Clostridia > Lachnospirales > Lachnospiraceae > Bilifractor. Next base: position 2,309 of record JAJGAH010000117.1, on the reverse strand, counting down.
CGTCTCATAACGTCCGATGGTCTCAAGCAGCGCGTCCGTGCTTCGGACGTCTGCGAGATCTCCAATGTAGGAGGAAGGGTAAAAAAGGTTCCCTTTTCCGATGCAGAAGGTATTTTTCAGCTCACCGCCGACCGCCAGAACTGTGTGATTCACCGGTGTCTGTGCAGTGACCATATATGGCAGCGGAGCATATCCTCTGGACCTGCGGATCATATAGGGCTTTCCACGGTAAAAATCCATGACCGAATCGTCACAGCGGATATTGATACGACGGTTGTTCGACAGAATGATATCGGCGATGCCGCCAAGCTCCTCTGCCGCCTCCCTGTCATTGTGACAGATCGGTGCCCCGCTTACATTCCCACTGGTCATAATCAGTGCAGAGGGCATCTCCTGCCCGTCATCATATTGAAACAGGAGGACCTGCACCGGCGCATAGGGAAGCATGACACCGACCTTCGGGTTGTCAGGCGCCACCGCCTCCGAAAGGTGGGACGACTTTTTTCTGTTCAGCAGCAGAATCGGCTTCTGATGGCCGGTCAGAATCTCTCTCTGGGAATCTGACACCTCGCATGAAGCCAGCACAGCATCCTCATCCCGCATCATGACCGCAAACGGCTTGTGGGGTCTCTGTTTCAGCGCGCGAAGACGCAGCACGGCGCTGGTATTGCCGGCGTCACAGCAAAGATGAAAGCCCCCGATACCCTTGACCGCGGCAATACCGCCCTGCAGAAGAACATGCCTTGTCTCTATGATTGCCTCCCTCCCCGTCACACGGGGTTTTGTCCCATCCTTCGGAAGGATATAGACCTGCGGCCCGCAATCGTTACAGCAGACCGGCTGGGCATCGTATCTGCGGGAGGTGGGCGTTACATATTCCTTGTGACATGTCCTGCACATGGGAAAGACCTTCATGGATGTCCGCTCCCGGTCGTAGGGAAGACTCTCCAGTATCGTCAGTCTCGGGCCGCAGGAAGTGCAGTTGATAAAAGGATGCAGGTACCTGCGGTTTTTGGGGTCCAGCAGCTCTGCGCGGCACGTATCACAGAGCGCGATATCCGGCGATACAAAGATCTCCCCCTTCTTTTTTTCGCTTTCAACAATTGAAAAATCCGAAAAATGTATCGCCGGTGCTGCATCCCTCACATCCATCTTCAGGATGACGGCACGTTCCGGCGGCTGCTCGCGAATCTGCAGGAGAAAGCTTTCAATGGCCCGTTCTGTTCCCTGCGCAATCACCTCCACAAAGGAGCCTTTATTGCAGACCGTTCCACAAATACCGCTGCCTTTGGCATACCGGGAAACCGTCGGGCGGAAACCGACTCCCTGCACAATCCCGTAGATCTTGATCTGTTTTGTCTTCAGTATATCGGCATCAGACACGGTAGAATCCCAATCCTTTCATATCCCTGATATTTGGGTAAAAAGTAAGCATTAATGAAATTGCCTTGAAATTCTCACGGTTTCGACATGCAAGAAGTACTACGGTTCTTCTGGCATGTCTGCAAATGTTCGAATTTCAAGACAATTTCTGAGACACTTACCCTAAACGTTTTACATAATATCCTTCTCCCGAAAATCAGGATGGTCTCCCCTTGAAACCACCACATGATACCCGGTACTTGCAATTCTCCTCGCCATGCAGGCACGGCACTCAGCAGCCTCATCTCCCGTGCAGATCTTGCCGTCATAGAGCATATATCCGGTTCTGACCTCCCTGGGGGAGAGATTCGGCATCACCACATTGGCCCCTGCCAGTATGCCCATTTCTCTGCCATGGGGATGAATCGTCCCGAGGGCAGTTGTGGCAGGAAGGAGCGAAGAGGGAAACATGAGCCTCAGGACACCAAGTAGATGAAGGGTGTCCTCCAGCGTTCCATCCTTTTCAAACCGGAAGGGCGTGTCGCTGTGATGGATAAAAGGACCGATCCCGATCATCTGCGGCTGAAGGTCACGCATAAACAACAGGTCCGTAATAACGTTCTGCCAGGTCTGATATGGGCTTCCGACCATGATTCCGCAGCCGACCTGGTAGCCGATCTCGCGGAGGTCCCACAGACATTGCAGTCTGTGCGCCAGGGAAAGCTCCGCCGGGTGCAGTCTGGCATAGTGCGCCGGGTCTGCCGTCTCCTCACGAAGGAGATAACGCTGAGCCCCCACATCAAAATAGGCCTGATACTCCTCTTTTGTCTTTTCACCGATGGAAAGCGTGACCGCGCAATCCGGATGCCTGCTCCGGATGCTGCTGACAATGTCACAGATATCCTGCTCAGAGTAGGAAAGGTCCTCTCCACTTTGCAGCACAAAGG
>JAJGAH010000116.1 GCA_020844525.1 Eubacterium sp. | reverse complement strand
GATTTTTGACAAACGTGATGAGAGACTTGCAAGCATGACAGATGAGGCTGTTGACGTTTATTACAGCTGCATCATGTGCCAGGCATTCTCCCCGAGCCATGTATGTATCGTTACACCGGAGCGTCTTGGACTGTGCGGAGCTGTTTCCTGGTTTGACGCGAAGGCTACTCATGAGCTGGATCCGAACGGACCGTGCCAGGTTGTTACCAAGGAGCGCCCGATTGATGAGCGGATCGGAGAATATGAGGATGTCAATGAGGCAGTCAAGAAGTTCTCTCAGGGTGCACTGGATGATGTATCCCTGTACTCCATCATGGAGAAGCCGATGACCTCCTGCGGATGCTTCGAGTGCATTTGCGGTGTTGAGCCGTTCTCCAACGGCGTATGCATTGCAAACCGTGAATACGCCGGACAGACACCTCTTGGAATGACATTCTCTGAGCTGGCTTCCATGACAGGCGGCGGTGTTCAGACGCCTGGATTCATGGGTCATGGCAAGCTCTTCATCTCTTCCAAGAAGTTCATGAAGGCAGAGGGTGGTATCGCGAGAATTGTATGGATGCCGAAGGATCTGAAGGATCAGGTTGCGGAAGCTGTGAACAAGACAGCGAAGGAACTCTATGGCATTGATAACTTCTCAGATATGATCTGTGATGAAACCATCACTACTGATCCGGAAGAGCTGGTTGCATGGCTGACAGAGAAGGGTCATCCGGCTCTGACCATGGATCCGATGATGTAAGGTATAAATTCCTGAAATACACAGCCATCCTCCGCATATTTTACTTTCGGAGGTCGGCTGTGTATCAGGGGGTTGATGCAGCAGACAGGCATGCTGTAACAGTATGCCTGGCAATATATTATTTTTACCCGCTTAGGAGGAACAAGAGAAATGCCGTTTAACCGTAAAGCACACAAATTTAATGCCTCAATTAATGAGGTTGAAATCGGAACAGGCGACAAGGCTATCAAAATTGGCGGAGAGAATACCTTCCCCTTCTACAGTTTTGACGGATCCCTTGGCGCTGGTCCCAAGATTGGTGTTGAGATTACAGACCTTGGACTGGATGGAGAGCCGGAAGGCGTAAAAGCATACTATGCCGGCTGCAATACCATCGGCGAAATCGCGAAGAAGGCAGCGCAGATGCCTGGTGGAGATTTCGTAGTACTTCGTTTGGCCGGCGGAGATCCGAACGGAGCAAATAAGTCTGTGGAAGATCTGGTTGCGGTTGCCAAAGAGGTGGCAGAGGCCATCGATACACCGCTTGTTGTAGAAGGCTGCAAAAATGTCGAGAAGGACGCGGAGCTTCTCGCAAAGGTTGCTGGCGCACTTCAGGGCAGAAACATTGTCGTTATGTCCGCAAAGGAAGAGAATTACAAGGCGATTGGTGCTGCGGCAGGCCTTGCCTATGGTCAGAAGGTTGGCGCTGAATCTGCAGTAGATATCAACCTTGCAAAGCAGCTGAATGTCGTTATGACACAGCTTGGTGTTCCGGCTTCCAGCATTGTTATGAATACAGGATCTGCTGCTGTGGGATACGGCTTTGACTATACGATTTCAACCTTTGATCGTGTACGTGCTGCCGCACTTGGTCAGGATGACAAGATGCTTCAGATGCCGATTATCACACCGGTTGCATCTGAGACATGGGTTGTCAAGGAATCTACAGCCGCTGAGGAAGATGCTGAGGAAGGATGGGGACCGGTAGAGGCCCGTGGAATTTCCATGGAGGTCCAGACGGCTACAGCCTGTCTTGTATCCGGCTCTGATGCTGTAATTTTGAAACATCCGGAATCTGTTAAAACAATTTCCAAATTAATTCAGGAATTAGTCTGAGAGAGCAGAGGAGGATAAAGAATTATGGCATTAAATGGTATTCAGATTTTCAAACTGACCCCGAAGAAAAACTGTAAGGAATGCGGATGCCCGACCTGCATGGCTTTCTCCATGAAGGTAGCACAGGGCGCAAAGCAGATCAGCGAGTGCCCGCATATGTCTGCAGAGGCGCTGGAGCAGCTCTCTGAGGCAACGGCTCCGCCAATGAAGACAATCAAGGTCGGCACCGGTGACAATGAGCATACACTCGGCGGTGAGACTGTTCTGTACAGACATGAGAAAACATTTGTAAACAAGACTGTATATGCTGCAAATATCTGCACATGCATGGATGATGCAGAGATCGATGACAGACTGGCACAGGTCAAGGTTGTCGACTACGATCGTATTAACGAGCGTATGTATACAGAGATGATCAATGTGAACTTCGGCAAGGACACTACACCGGAGCGTTATGCTGAGGTTGCAAAGAAGGCTGCGGCTATTCGTCCGGTTATCCTTTCTGTAAAGGATGAGGCTGCCGCAAAGGCTGCACTCGATGCAGTGAAGGATACTAAGCCTGTTCTGAATGGTGCCGATGCTTCCAATTATGAGGCATTCTGCAAGCTGGCATCCGATGCGGGAGTTGTGCTTGGCGTTAGCGGAGCAAGCATTGAGGACCTCTATGACACGGTTCAGAAGATCGAGAAGCTCGGTAACAAGAATCTGATTCTTGACGTTACGATGGATTCCATCAAGGCTACGTTTGAAGCTGCTGTTGTGATCAGACGTGCAGCTCTGTCTGATGGAGAGCGCAGCTTCGGCTATCCGTCTATCGTAAATGTCAACAAGCTCACAGATGACAGAGAGATGCAGCAGTCGCTGGCAGCCCTCTTCACACTGAAGTATGGTTCCATTATTGTCGTAGACAAGATGGATTATGCAATGGCCCTTCCGCTGTACGGACTTCGTCAGAATCTGTTCACAGATCCGCAGAAGCCAATGAAGGTTGCGCCTGGCATTTATCCGATCAATGGTGCAGACGAGAATTCTGTATGCCTGACAACTGTTGATTTTGCTCTTACCTACTTCCTGGTTTCCGGAGAGCTCGAGCGCTCCGGTGTGCCCTGCAATCTGATTATCTCTGATGCAGGCGGACTTTCCGTTCTGACATCCTGGGCTGCAGGAAAGCTTTCTGCTACATCAATTTCCAAGTATGTACAGGAGAATGTAGAGAGCAAGATCAAGAATCGTACACTGATCATTCCTGGTAAGGTTGCGGTTCTGAAGGGCGACCTTGAGAACAAGCTTCCGGGCTGGAAGATTGTTGTAGCACCGCTTGAGGCTGTACAGCTTGTGAAATTCCTGAAGGATATGAAGGCAAACGGAGAGATCTGAGTCTCTCCTCCGGAGTAACAGGCAGTGTCCTGCAAGGGCCGGCGCCGTTGCTGAAAATCTATATAAAAAAAGGAGATAAAAAATGGCAAAATTTATTACAATCGGTGAACGAATCCATTGCATTTCCCCTGCGATCCGCAAAGCTATGGACAACAGGGAGCCGGAAGCTATCCTGAAGCGTGCAAAGGAACAGCTGGATGCAGGCGCTACCTATCTTGATGTAAATATCGGACCTGCAGAGAGCGATGGACCGGAGCGTATGAAATGGGCAGTTGAACTGATCCAGAGTAATTTTGATAATGTACCGCTTGCACTGGATACCTCCAACAAGGCAGCGATTGAAGCTGGTATTTCTGTTTACAACCGTTCCAAGGGAAAACCGATTATCAACTCCGCAGATGCCGGTGACCGTATGAGCAATATCGATCTTGCGGCAGCAAATGATGCGATTGTAATTGCACTGTGCTCCAACGGACCGATCGCAGCTGACAATGATGAGCGTATGATGCATTGCCAGAACATGCTTGAGCATGGCATGGAGCTCGGCATGGAGGCTGAGGATCTCTGGTTTGACCCGCTGTTCGTTGTAGTAAAGGGCATGCAGGACAAGCAGATGGAGGTTCTTGAGTGCATCAAGATGTTCTCTGATATGGGACTGAATTCTACCGGTGGTCTTTCCAATAACTCCAACGGAATGCCGAAGGAGATCCGCCCGATCATGGATTCTGCGCTTGTAGCTATGGCAATGATGCAGGGCCTTACCTCTGCAATTGTCAATCCCTGTGACAAGAGACTGATGGAGACTATCAAGTCCTGTGACGTATTCAAGGGAAATACACTGTACGCAGATTCTTATCTGGAGCTGTAAAGCAGAATTTCGGAAACAGGAGCTCCGGGAAGCATACTTCCCGGGGTTCTTTCCATTTATACGGATTTTTTATAGGGATATTTTACGATATAAATGCATCTTTTTCTGATGGGAAGATTAAAGCATTTCTTTTCAGGATGATGCAGGAACAGGATGCCAGGTACTGGGTCCAGGGGTGTGCGGACTCCCTCTACTATCATTGCGGGAAAACAGGAGGAAAGCTATGTACAAGATTACGTTTGTATCAGAAGAGGGCAATAAAACGGAAGCATTTGCAAATGATGGTGAAACCCTCCTCTCCATTGCGCAGAAGAGCAATGTTGCCATCGATGCTCCCTGTTCAGGTAATGCATCCTGCGGAAAATGCCGGGTAAAAATACTGTCAGGATCTGTGGATGCAAAGCAGACAAGGCATATCACAGATGAGGATTATGCCGCCGGGTGGAGGCTGGCGTGTGCCAGCAAGGTGATTGGCGATGTTACGGTTGAGGTACCGGACATTGCTTCGGCTTACAAGTCAAGAATGAAAGTCGCTGACCTGAGCTCTCCGGAAGAGCTGAAGATATTCAGGGATGCTACCGACAGCGTTAAGGCTGCAGGGTTTTCATTCACAAATAATATGGATGTCATTGAGCTCCAGATGACGGCGCCTTCACTGGATGACACCATGCCGGACAATGAGAGAGTCACCCGTGCGATCCAGAGCAAGACCGGCATTGCGAAGGTGACCCTCCCATATTCCGTAATGCGAAAAATGGCACATATTCTGCGCAAGTGTGATTTTCATGTAAAATGCGTTGTGCGTACAACAACCACCAATGTTTTTGTATATGACATGCTTCCCGCTGCCATGGATGTAGTCATCGGTGGACTGGCTGTCGATATCGGCACCACAACGGTGTCTGCGGTGCTGCTGAATATGAAAACCGGTGAGATTCTCGGCAAAGCATCTTCAGGAAACGGGCAGATCCGTTATGGAGCAGACGTCATCAACCGAATCATTGAATCACAGAAGCCGGGCGGTGGAAAAAGGCTGCAGGACGCTATCATCAAGGAGACGATCAATCCGATGATTCAGGAGATCTGCAGGGCGGCGAAGTTCCCCGCAAGCCATATTTACAGAATGGCCGTTGCGGGCAATACGACAATGAACCATCTTCTGTTTGGTGTGGACGCAGATCCGATCCGTAAGGAGCCCTATATACCGACCTTTTTCAAGACCAATTCACTTTTTGCATCTGATATCGGCATTGCAGTGCATCCGGACGCGCATATCATTCTTGCGCCAAATATCGGAAGCTATGTCGGAGGGGATATCACAGCAGGAGCTTTTATCAGTATGATCTGGAACCGCCCGGAGATGTCTCTGTTTATCGATCTGGGAACAAACGGTGAGCTGGTATTTGGCAACTCGGATTTTCTGGTGAGCTGCGCCTGCTCAGCGGGTCCTGCATTTGAGGGCGGCGATATCAGCTGCGGCATGCGTGCCACAGACGGCGCAATCGATGCCATCAAAATTGATAAGGAAACGATGGAACCCACACTGAGCATCATTGGCGGGAAGGGGCAGAAACCGGTCGGACTTTGCGGCTCCGGTCTGATTGACACCATTGCGGAGCTGTATGTGAACGGTATCATCAATCCGAAGGGGAAGTTTGTCCGTGAAGGGGAGAGAATCCGTCATGACAAATACGGAATGGGCAGCTATGTCATTGCCTTTGAGAAGGATGCAGACAGCGTCAAGGACATTGAGATTACAGAGGTTGATATCGACAATTTTATCCGTGCAAAGGGAGCGATTTTTTCTGCGATCCGTACGATGCTTCGTCAGCTGGAGCTCCCGGTGGAAGTGATTGATGATGTATATGTCGCCGGCGGCATTGGAAGCGGCATCAATATGAAAAATGCGGTTACAATCGGCATGTTCCCGGATATACCGCTGGAGAAATTCCACTATATCGGTAATTCCTCTCTTACGGGAGCGTATACCATGCTCCTGTCAGGGGCCGCAGAACGGAAGGTTTATGCGCTTGCGCAGAATATGACCTATATGGAGCTCTCGACTGTGAATACTTATATGGATGAATTTGTCGCCTGCTGCTTCCTTCCGCATACGGACAACAGCCTGTTCCCGTCTGTAAAGCTTCGTACCTGAAGTTTGTCCTCTCCTGGTAGGGAAACCGGGTCAGAGACAGTTGTATTGTATCTGTAATTATAAAAAATTTGCACACAAAAGGTTTTTTTCAAATTGTGATTTATTTCACATAAAGTTTGGATAGATTGTACAAAGATTAAGGGGTTCTGCTCTGACTGTTTGGGCAGAACCCCTTCTTTTTTGGGAGGTGCTGCACAAAAAATAAGGACAGGTTTTCTTACAGAAAATAGATGCAGGAATAAAAATTCAGATATAATATTATAGAATACCAACATATCAGAAATAAATGGAAATATACAGATAAAATGAGAAAAATAAACTGGATGTGTATTATAAAGTATGTTAGAATATTCACAGGTACAGTATAGTATATGAGATGCTGTCAAAAAGGAGGACAAGGAAGCATGGGTTACAAATCAGATATTGAGATCGCACAGGAATGTGTAATGGATCCGATTGCAAAAGTCGCTGAGAAGGCGGGAATTGATGAGGAGTATCTTGAGTACTACGGCAAGTACAAGGCAAAGATTTCCGACAAGCTGATGGACAAGCTGGACAAACCGGACGGAAAGCTGGTTCTGGTTACAGCCATTAACCCGACTCCTGCGGGAGAAGGAAAGACAACCACGTCGATTGGCCTGATTGATGCCTTGTCCAGACTTGGCAAGCATCCGGTAGGTGCTATTCGTGAACCATCTATGGGTCCGGTATTCGGTGTGAAGGGCGGTGCTGCAGGCGGCGGCTATGCACAGGTTGTACCGATGGAGGATATCAACCTTCATTTCACAGGCGATATGCATGCGATTGGAGCAGCCAATAACCTTCTTGCCGCAATGGTAGACAATTCCATTCAGCAGGGCAATCCATTCAATATCGACCCCAGAAAGGTAATCTGGAGACGCTGCGTGGATATGAATGACCGCCAGCTGCGAAACGTGATTGATGGTCTTGGAACCAGAATGGATGGCGTGCCGCGCTCTGATGGATTTGATATCACAGTTGCTTCTGAGGTAATGGCAACCTTCTGCCTGGCAAAGGACCTCATGGACCTCAAGCAGAGACTGTCCAAGCTGATTGTAGGATATACCTATGGAAAGGCTTCCGAGGAGAAGCC
>JAJGAH010000115.1 GCA_020844525.1 Eubacterium sp. | reverse complement strand
TCGTAGCCACCAGCTTCTCGAGGTTCGGGATCTGACCGATGTTTGCTGCTTCATCAATGAGACAGCGCACATGAACCGGAAGCCTTCCTCCGTAAACGTCATCTGCCTTTTCACATAGAAGATTGAACATCTGTGTGTAGACCAGAGAGATCAGAAAATTGAACGTCGGGTCTGTGTCCGACATGATGAGAAACAGTGCCGTTTTCTGGTCGCCGATCGTATCCAGCTGCAGGTCATCACAGGAGGTGATGTCCCGGACTTCCTGGATATCAAAGGGAGCGAGTCTCGCACCGCAGGAAACCAGGATGCTTTTTGCCGTCTTTCCGGCAGCTAATTTGAATTTGTCGTACTGTCTCACGGCGAAATGCTGCGGGTTCTTTTTTTTCAGCTTTTCGAACATTATGTCAACCGGATTCTGGAAGTCCTCATCATCCTCGCGAACCTCCATGCAGTTCAGCATCTCCAGCAGAGTCGAGAAGTTCTGCTCGTCCTCCGGTGCCTCATAATGAATATATCCCACCAATGCACAGTAGAGCAGCGTCTCCGCCTTCTGCCAGAAATCATCCGAGGATTTTCCGTCTCCCTTTGTGTTCGCGATCAGCGCGTTGACGAATTTCAGGATATCCTTCTCGCTCCGGATATAGACGAACGGGTTGTAATGCATGGACTTTTTGAAGTTGATCGTGTTCAAAATTTTGATTCTGTAATGATTCAGAACAAGTGCATGCCCGCAGCTCGAAATAATCTCACCTTTTGGGTCAGTGATTACATAGGAGGAATGCATCTGAAGCAGGTTGGGCTTCAGCCAGAACCTCGTTTTTCCTGAACCGGATCCGCCGACGATCAGAACATTCTTGTTCCTCGCGTATTTCGGATTCTTCGGCCTGCCGCTCATCATGAGTCTCTCGGTCTTTGTCAGGATAATGTTGTTCTGAAACACCGGATCTTCAAACGGCTCAATGTCTTTACGCGTTCCCCATCTGGCGGATCCGTACTCGACTCCCGGACGGTATTTCTTCTGATTTCTGCTTTTGGCCTGAACTGCCGCAAAGAACAGCAGTGCCGCAGCCGCTCCGATCAACAGGTCAGTCGGACAGAGAGACGGAAGCGGATTGGCAAAAGCTTCCGGCAGCTTTTTCATAAAGTCCAGAACTTTTTCCGACGCATTCCATCCCTCCGTCATCCGGACGGCTTCCCCGATATTTGTCGCAAGAAGCCCGATCACAACATACGGAACAGAGCAGATCAGCGCCTTTTTGATCTTCTGCGGATTAACTTTCATATCCATGTTCCTCACCTTTCCGGCTGCCTGTTCCGAACCTTTGTCCTGTCAACAATCGACTTCATCTTTTCGATTGCCTGTCTGATGGACGGCTTTCTTTTCATCTGGCGGTCTGTCATCCTGTTCAGCACCGCCTGCAGCACATCCTCATCCCGTCCTTTGAAGAAGACAAGGTATCTCGGCGGATAGACCTTATAGTTTCTCGTGATGGCAAAATCAATGCCGTTCTTCCGCAGCAGCCGTTCCAGCTCACGGATCTTCGCGTCGTTGATCTCGATCGTCTTGACGCCCTGGTCCTGCTGGACAAGTTCCTTCACGGTCTGTTTGCCGTATCTGCGGCCCGGAGGCGCATCCGGCCGTATCACCGTCTTCTGCTCTCTGTCTCTTTCCTCTCTGTTCAGGTACATCCGGATGCCGTTTGTTATGCTCTGAACTGTGAGTCTCGTTGTGCTGATTACGAAGTTCATGGTCCTTTCGGAAACTTCATCATTCATTGCCACGCCTCCTCTTACTTTTCTTTCTTTGTGCCGTCGACTTTTTCAATGCCGTCCAGTGTGGTCGCTGCGATGTGCAGCCGCTTTGCCAGGTTGATGTCGTTCTTCACCTGCTCGTCTGTTTTTTCTCCGCAGAGAACTACGATCCGCGATCTCCTCAACAGATCCTGCGCCATGGCGATGCCGTCTCCCCGTTCCTTCATGACTTCCCTGTTCAGAAAACCGTTGAACATAAGTCCCGGACAGATCGGCAGATAGCCCGCCTCATAAACGCGCCGGCAGTATCTCTCTGCATCCTGCTTTGCCGTAAATCCTTCTCTGTTCCATGCGGCAGTGATATAGGCCATCGGTCTGCTCATTTTCTTTTCCTCCTGTGTTTACTCTGTTTTACAATTCCTGACTGTGATCCCTGTGTTTCTGCCACTGGGTGAGAAGTTTAATGATTACATCCTCCATCTGCCGCGGCGTATATGTCTTCGGAAAATATTTCCGCAGGACATCATCCTTCAGGACCACACGGTCTACGTCCTGCTTCTTCTCCTCGGAGAGCACCGCACACATCGCATCCTCGCTGCAGTGTCCGTCCTGACTCAGTTTCTTCAGGCGCTGTGCCTGGGAAAGAGACGGCGTACACTGCGCGTAGTCCATGGCATTCAGAAGATTCTTCTGTTCCTCTTCTGTCAGATAGGAAAGCTCAACGGCAGGGTTGAAAGCCATCCGCTTGTCGTCTACCATCTGCAGAAGTTCAGGGATCAGATAAGTAAGGCGAATGAATCGCTGTATTTGATTACGGCTACTTCCTAATTCATCTGCCATAATTTCATCAGATCGTTTTTGTGTCCCAACTTGGGACACATTTTCTTTCGATGGTCGTCCTGCCCGTCTCTTCATTGCCTCCAGCTTCATCCGATAGGCAAACGCCCTCTCACTGGGGAGTATGCTCTCCCTCTGCAGATTGGAATCCACCATCAGGATCGTCGCCTCATCATCATCCAGGTCCCTGACAATCACCGGCATGGTATCGAGTCCCGCCAGTTCGGAGGCCCGCTTGCGCCTGTGTCCTGAAATCAGCTCATATCCTCCGTCCGGAAGCGGCCTTACGATTGCCGGTGAAAGGACGCCATACTTCTTAACACTTTCCACCGTCTTCTCCATAGCCTCATCGTCCGCCACGTGAAACGGATGATCCTTAAAAGGGTGCAGCTCGGAAAGCGGTACCTCCCGCACTTTCTCTGTATGTTCCTCCTGTCTCGATTCCTCTGTGGAAAAAATCTCATCATACCCTTCGAGACTCAGAGGCTTTTTTCTTTTCATCGGACCTCTTCTCCTTTTCCTTGTTTCTGTTTACTGACTGCAGTGCCTTCCAGTATGCGTAAAGTCTCAACTGCATCTCTAACCTCCTGAAAAGGGGCGCCTGCTGTTTACAGGCGCCCCAAAACTGTTTCCAAAGGAAACTTTCCCTATGGAATTCTGTTATCTGCTGCTTTTTCTCTTCTTCAGCACTGCCACAAGAACTGTTCCTGCCGCTGCAAGAATAATGCTGTAGAGAACCATGTTGCTGGTGTCTCCTGTCTTCGGGGTCTTCGCCGTCGTCACGGTTGTCTTCGGTGTAGGCGTCGGAGTCGGGGTCGGTTTCTGCGGCTGGCGAATGGCAACTGCCTGTGCCTCATCGTTGATGTCCGCATGCTCCGCAATCTCCTGCTCACCCTCGTACAGATTCTCAAATACTACCAGCGTCTTTCCGCCAAGTCCGGTTCCGTCCAGGCTGAACTTCACATCCACCGTTCCGGATTCTGCCTTTGCGGTAAAGGAAATGCTTCCTGTGATGCTCTGTCCGTTCACCGTAAGTTCTTTTCCGGATGCCTTATCCATGAGTCTGCCTTTTACAGTGTAGGTGTGACCTGCAGTAAGGCCCTTGTAGGATACGGTATCGGTGATCGTGATATCCTTCTTTGCTTCAGCTTCCTTGGCTCCGTCGGCAGATGCGCTGGTGTGGATCGCCGGGAAGTAAACGGTCTGTCCCTGATCTGTCAGGTCTTCATGTCTGGCGATTTCCTGATCTCCGCGATACAGCTTTTCAAAGACAACCGTTGTTGTTCCTGCAATCTCTCTTGCGTCAAAGCTGAACTTCACTTCTGCGGTTCCGTCTGCTGTCGCTTTTCCATCCGCTGCCTTGCCGGTAGTGAATGTGGCTTCAGCTGCAATCTCTCTGCCGCCGATCTTTACTGCACTGCCGGATGCCTGATCCATCAGTACACCCTTCAGTGTGTATTCGGTCTCCGGAAGGAGATTCTTATAGGTCACTGTATCAATGAGCACGGTCTTTTCAGAAGCTTTTGCAGTATTGCTGCCTGTCTTCCTGTCAGCTGCACTGGTATGGATCTCCGGATAGTGCACGGTCTGTGCCTCATCGCTGATGTCCGCATGCGCTGCGACATCGATGCGCTGATGTGTGATCTTCTCAAAAGCTACCAGGTCCTTGCCTTCCAGCAGGCTGGAATCAAAGGTGAATGTGAGCTGCTGCTCGCCGTTCTCCGCCTGTGCGGTGAAGGTCTTGGATGCAGTGATCACGTTGCCCTCCGCGTCTTTCAGCTCCTGTGCGGTTGCCTTATCCATCAGTGTGCCGGTGATGGTGTATTCCTTGCCGATTACCAGATTTTTGAAAGATACGGTATCAACCAGTGTTGTCTTTCCGACGGTTCCGGTCTGCTCTTTTGTCTGCCCGTCTGCTGCATGTGTATGCAGGTCCAGATAGGAAACAGTCTGACCGATATCGTGGATATCTTTATGGACCGCGATTTCCTTTCCGCCGAGGCTGATGGTTTCAAATACAACAAGTTTCTTTCCTTCAAGACCGAGAGAGGAGAACTGATATTTCATCTCTTCTGTTCCGTCTGCCGTCTTCGGTGCAAAAGTGATCTCTGCCGTTACCGGCTTTCCGTCATCCAGAAGAAACGGTTTTCCGGTTGCCTGATCCATCAGGATGCCGTTGATCGTGTACTTCCGGTCCGGAATCAGGTTGGTGTATGCCACCTTGTCGATGATCTCGGCGTGCTTGCCGATCTGTCCGACCGCATCACCAGTCTGGCCGTCCACTGCCGTTGTGTGAATTGACGGGATCTGCAGGGTCTGATTCCTGTCGTCAAGAGACGTATGCTCCGCAGCCAGGATCTCTGTTCCGTTCTCTTCCACACGGTAAAGTTTCTCGAATACGACAACGGATTTTCCTGACATCTTCGCGGCATTAAATTCCATCGGCACGCGGATCTCCATGGAAGACTGATCTGCCGTGAATTTCACACTGCCGGTTACTGTCACTCTGCTTCCGTCTGCGTTTTCTGTCCGGACCGCGTTTCCGGTCTCCTGATCCATCAGGGTCGCCTTCAGGATATAGGCATGTTTCTTCTGCAGCTTCACTGCCTTCACGACATCTGTGATCTTCACATCGTCGTTGGCAAGAGAGATCTTATCTCCCGTCTCCGAATCAAATACGCTGGTGGAGATCTCCGGTGTCGTCGGTGTGTTATGCAGGTTGTAAAGGTCTACGGGTTCCTCATGTGTTTCGGAGTGGTCCTCCTCAACGGTAAACGTGTAATTTCTGATGAGCTCATACCCTTCGTTATTTTCGCAGGGAAGTTCTGTGATGGTGTAGGTGCCGTACGGGAATGCCGGCAGGGAATCATTTACCTCTGTCACGGATCCTTTCTGGCCGAGACCGAACCATGTGCCGAACTGATAGGAAAGCTCGGACTCCGGAATAACCTGTCCGTCCGCATACTTCTCAAGCAGTCCGTCGCAGCTGTTGGTTTTTCTTGTGTGTGCGTATCTGCCGCTGTTCCACTTTCCGTTCTTATCCGTTACAACAACATGCTGCTCATGAGTCGTGGCATTCGTGATTACAAACGGGATCATTCCGAGAGAATGGTCAGTGCCCGCTTCCACCTTGCGGAAGGAAACGTTATTTCTCTTTACCTGGTCCTTTACCTCCAGTGCCTTTCCGTCTGTTCCCACGTTCACGATCTTACCGTCTTCACGGATCTGGAATGTGTATGCCTTGCCATCAGTCAGCAGATAGGAATCATTTGCCGAAATACCGAGATCGTCGGACGCCATCTCCTGAATGGTGTACGTTCCGTAAGGCAGTGCATCCGCTGCTGTCTCTGCAACGCCGTCCTTATCCGTATAGATAAATGCAACAGCTTTGCCAGGTTCATAATCCTTTCCGCCTACGCGGACTGCCTGTTTTGATCTGTTGGTAATCTGGAATTCGATTCCTGCCAGGCTTGCGCCTCCGAGAGCTTCCGCCTTGTTAAGTTCCAGATCCTTCTTCTGCATCCGGACGCCGCCGCGGATCACATGCTCTGTGCAAGGCTCTGCGATAAGGCTTATAATTTCTCCGTCCTTTCTGATGCGGAAAATCTTCGACCATTTGCCATTGATAAGGTATCCGGCAGACGGAGCCGCTTCATGAATCTCATATGTTCCATACGGAAGATCACGGCTGCCTGTGGCTGCTTTTCCATCGGAACCGGTCGCAATCTGCATAACCGTTTCTCCGTTCTTAAACTCTTTTCCACCCACCAGGACAGTCTCTTTGTTCCTGGAAACAATGTCGAACTTCGCACCGGCAAGTGTTGCATCGCCCTGTGCCGCTGCCTTCATCCAGTCATTGTCCACTTTCTGGATCTCCACGCCGCCGCGCTTTACGTTATTGCGGATGGAATTCTCAGAAGCTGTCATATCAACCATCTTTCCGTCTTTAACGATGGAAAAATCACGGGAAAGAACACCTTTGCCGAGGTAGCCGGTCGGCGCGCCGCCGTTTGCCTCACGAACTGTATAATCGCCGTACGGAAGGTCATGCATGCCTGTTGCAGCAAATCCCTTATCATCCGTTGTGATGGTCTTTACGACTTCACCGGAGGCAAATACTTTTCCTCCGACTTCTACGTTATAGCCGTTTCTGCTGATGATCTCGAACTTTGCTCCGGAGAGAACTGCGTCGCCCTGCGGGTCATTGCGTCCGGTCTCGTTGTCGCGCTTGTAGATCTTCACGCCTCCGGTAACCGGTGTATCCTTGGCGGAAAAGCCATTCTCATGAATCATGGTTCCGCCGCAGTAAAGCTTCACGCCGTTTCCTTCCTTGCGGGTATTGGCTGCGTAAACGCCATACTCGGAAGCGGATCCGTTTGTGATTACGCCGTCATTCAGGTATCCTTCCGGTGCCTTTGTCTCTTCAACCGTTACGGTACCGATCGGAAGAACTGTTTTTCCGTCCATGGTGTAAAAACTGTCACCGGATACTTTGTACGCATCCGCAAGTCTTGCCGCGAACGTTCCGTCTGCCTCCTTCTTTGTCCTGATCACCCAGGTGCGGTCTGCCTTTGCCGGAAGAGAATCCTTTGCATAGATCCCCTTATAAAAACGGACTGTGAACTCCGCGCCTTCAAGGGATCTGCCGCCTGCAATGCCGCCCTTTTTCTCAATGACGATCTCCAGGCTGTCCACATACGGCTTCTCGACTGCCTTCACCGGAACGATCTTTCCAAGCTCTGTGGTCTTCTCTTCGTACACTGTATTGTCAAGCTGATAGGTGCCGTTCACCGGTGCCGAGATCTCTTTTACGTAATAGGTC
>JAJGAH010000114.1 GCA_020844525.1 Eubacterium sp. | reverse complement strand
TGAATGGACCATCTGTACCACCCGGTACTGTAATCTATCACAATACTCAGCACAATCCCGACCACAACCTGAAACTGCATATTCTTAAGAATATTGTTGCGGAAATAGGCCAGAATACAGATGTCCACAAACCCGACAGCCGCACTGAAAACGGCGAGCGGCATCCAGGACGGAACCCCATTTAGCAGATAAATGATCAGCGCATCTGTAATCAGAAAAGCGATCAGCAGAAACGCAGCAAGCTTTACTGCGCTCATGCGGCTGAATTTTCTTCGCGGAAGCGCCGGAAACGCCGGGTCCTCAGGTGTGCCGGACAGTGCGCCTCCACAAAGAGGACAGACCCGCTTGCTGCCCCGAATTCTGATCTGACACCTGTTGCACTGCTGCATGGTTTACACCCCCTCATCACAATCATTACTGGCGATCTCTACAGGCACCCCAAGCTGTACAAGTCTCCGAAAGAAATGCATGGAAACAGGATGCCGTTCGAAGCAGGAGACAATGCCAAAAACCATATGATCACCGAACGAGCTGATACATAAAAAAATCGTCTTGCAGGACATGAAGCTGGCGAATTTTTCAATATAGCCGGTCAGTTCATCCGGAAGCTTTACCCTGCCCACATTCGAAACAGATGTCGTAACCCCGGTGTTCATCCGGAACGCAATGCCCTGCAGCGCAATATTCTTAAAGAAAAGCGGAATCACACGCACTGCCAGATTGTGTTCCAGGGCAGAATAGGAATTCATGGTCTTCCTGACATTTTCTTCCGTCAGCTGCCTGTCAAACTCCCTGCGCACAGGGTCAATGATGCTTTGCAGAGTACCGTCATAATCTTTCGCATAATAGGTAACCTGAATGACGCCAAAAAAATTGCGGCTTGTCTCAGATGGAAAAAACTGGCGCAGATTAACCGGCACGCTCACTACGACAGGTCTGTTATATTCGGACCGCTTCATTTCCCTGATGATCGCCTCAATCCACAGAGACGTCACCAGAATGCCTACTGTTGCCTGATGCGCATGTGCCACCTTCATCACATCCTGCACAGATACCGTGCCCTCCAGCAGATGTTCCTCCAGATTAGGGTCCTGTATGCCCCGGATCTGATATGCCTTGACCGGAAACATCTCCTTGAGGTAATTTCTCTTCCTGCACTCCTTCTTCTCATAATATTTGCTGAATGCATCAGTCTGTTTCTCCGTGACAGAAGCCTGATCAATCCGGATCAGGCTTCTGTCCAGCTGATGTTTTCGTACAAGATAAGCAGCCACCAGAGATTGTATAAACATATAACCGCCGGTACCATCAGACAGCACATGAAAAATCTCCACATTGATTCTTTTGTGGAAATAGCTGACTCTGTACAGAAAATTCTTCTTTCCGGGAATGTACAGTGCCCGCAGAGCAGGAATATTCTCCGGCCGCACCTCCTCACATCCCGGAAGCTCATCCATATAGTACCAGAAGATACCCTTGCGGAGACAGCAGTTCATATAAGGAAATTCCTGCAGGGTCTCCTCAAGTGCCTGCTGCAGTACCTCAGGGTCCACTTCCTCCTTCAGCTCGCAGACCAGCCGGAAAACCCTGGTATCAGCGCCATTCATTGTTGAAGGGATCAGCTTGGCTGCATTGTCCAGCCGGTACCACTCCCTTATATCTCTGTCTTTTTTCATCCGTCTTCCCCTGTGCTCCCCCTGTTTTCTCTGAACATTGTTCTATCATATCATATTTTTTCTGTGTGTCCCACTGAAAAAATACCCACGCATTGTACCGGACAACGCGCAGGTATTCGCAGGCATTTCTCAAGTTTATATGCTTTTGGGGCAATCGGTAAGTGATTACGAAATTGTCTTGAAATTCTCACGGTCATATATTTTCTGACCCTGACATCATGATATAAGAACGAAAGGCAGCCCCGTCAGAACACGGACAATCGTCAGGAATTCAGCAGATTCCTGCCAGCATTCCCACCTGCGGATACGTCTGAAGTACCAGAGCTCTTCCCGGTCTCCGTATAGATATTACCGGATTCATCCATCCAGTTTCCGGACCCCAGAGGTGAATATACATTTCCACTCTCGTCATACCATGCAACACCACTGTCAAAGGTAACCGTTACCGTATTGCCACTCCCATCCGTGATTGTTGCGGTATCTCCCTTCTTTGCGGAATCAGAAGCACTGCTATCTGAAGCTGTTGAACTGGACGATGCAGAAACCGACTGCACAGAATTTCCCGCATTACCTG
Organism: Eubacterium sp.; assembly: GCA_020844525.1. GTDB lineage: Bacteria > Bacillota > Clostridia > Lachnospirales > Lachnospiraceae > Bilifractor. The sequence goes on along the minus strand of JAJGAH010000114.1, from coordinate 5,214 downwards.
AAGAAGAGGATACGGAAACGGCCTGCAGTGTATCTGAAGAACTGCCGGCACTGGCGGAAACCACTGAATTAGAATCAGCCGCTACAGAAGGTGCAGGCTGCGTCAGCGTGGAAGAGGCAGAAATTCCCTGTACCGCCTCGGTATTTGAGGATGTACTCTGTCTGCCAGAACCGCTTGCCAGAAAATGGATAAAAAGAATCACCATCACTGCAATCAGAATCAGCATGATCAATTTTAACGGCCGGTCATCCGGTCTCCTTTTTCTGCCTGCCATAGAAGCTCCCCCCTGACTGAGCATATTCTTTGCGAAAACCGCACAGCAGAACTGCATCCCGCAAAAGACAACTTATGCCTGAAAATAGTATCCCACACCCCACTTTGTATGCACATAGCGCGGCTCTGACGGGTTTTCTTCGATCTTCTCACGAAGTCTCCGGATGTGGACATCCACCGTCCGGACATCTCCCGGATACTCGTATCCCCAGACAATGTTCAGAAGATTGTCTCTGCTGTATACCTTGTTCGGATTAAAGGCCAGGAGCTGCAGAACATCGAATTCCTTCGCAGTGAGGTTCACCTCCCGGTTCCCGATGAATACACGCCGGCTGTCAATGTCCAGACGCAGGTCACCCGCCTGAATGATCTTTGTCTTCTCTTCTGTTTTCTCCGTCTTCCTGGTTCTTCTGAGAATCGCCTTGATCCTGGCTTTTACCTCCAGAATATTAAAGGGCTTTGTGATATAATCATCGGCACCGTATTCAAGTCCCATGATCTTGTCCATATCCTCGCCCTTTGCTGTCAGCATGATGATCGGCACATTGGAAAATTCACGAATCTGCTGGCAGACCTCAAGACCGCTCATTTTGGGGAGCATGAGGTCCAGGAGAATAATATCAAAATCATTCTCTTTCGCCAGATTCAGCGCCTCTTCTCCATCATAGGCACAGGTCACCTCATATCCATCCTGCTCCAGTGAAAAACGGATTCCCTTCACAATCAGCTTCTCATCATCAACTACCAGAACCTTATTTGCCATTTCTCAGACCTCTACATCCACAAAAACAACTCTGCAAGACTGTCTGTCCACAGTTATACTTCAATACTGTCTCTGATCTTCGCGAAGGACTTTTCCTTGATTCCTTCAATCTGCATGATATCCTCGATGCGTGAAAAAGCCCCGTGCTCCTCTCTGTAGGCGATAATAGCATTTGCCCGCGTTTCACCGATTCCCGTCAGTGTCATCAATTCCTCCTTCGTGGCAGTATTGATGTTAACCCTGGATTTAACCGGCGCTGCAGCTGAGGATGCATCGCCGGAAGCCTCCGCGCTCTCCTGCCCGGGTAAAACGCCGCCGCTCTCCCTCTGCCTCTCAATCTCTTCCCGGGTATAAACCGTAATCTGCTGACCATCTGTTATGACAGATGCCTGATTCAGACTGCGTTCATCTGCCTCTTCATTCACCCCGCCTGCCATGGCGATTGCCTCGTAGACACGGCTTCCCAGGGGAAGTGCATAGACACCGGGATTGCGCACAGCACCACAGACATATACGTAGCAGATTGTATCTTCTGATGCAGAAGCATGGGCAGCGTCAGCACCCGAAGCATCTCCCACAGAAGTATCCGGTGCAGGGGAACCAGCTTCTCCGGATACACCTGGATCAGAACCCGCTGCAGGCGCAGCTTCTGTGACGGTTTCATCGGAAGAAACCGTCACAGAAGCTAAAGAATCCACTGACGCGGAAGAGACTGAAGAGAACTGATAAATCCCCTCATCCTTTCCGCAGCCACTCAGAAAAATCGGAAAGACAGCCAGCAGCAGAACAAAGCATATCCATGCACAGCGAACCACACAAATACTTCTGCCCGATGTCCACCACTGAATCCTGTTATGTGATATTACGAACATATTTATCTCCGGTCATTTTATGGAACTGATATCCGCTCTTTTACAGCGGATTAACGTAGGATAAAAATACCGGCACAGAGATAACCGACCAAAAATATTGTAGCGGACTTTTGCGTTAAATACAAGTGGATGTTAGAATGACGCCTCAAGTCTGGGAATCATCTCATCAATGTCTTCCTTTTCAATAATCAGCGGTGGCACAAGCCGGATCACATCGGATCCCGCTGTAATAACTACGAGACCGTTCTCAAGCGCTCTTGCCGCAATTTGTCCCACCGGCTTTCCGGACACAACAAGGCCCTGCATAAATCCCTTTCCACGCCGGGTTGTCAGAAAATCATATTTTTCAACCAGCGCATCCAGCTTATGTTCGAAATATGGCGTCAGCTCCCTGACATGATCAACAATATGGTACTTTTCAAACAAATCAAATACCGTACTGACGGCGCGCATGGCAAGGGGATTTCCTCCGTAGGTTGTTCCATGATCGCCCGGTACCAGTGAATTTGCCGCTGCCTTTTCATTCAGCACAAAGCAGCCGACCGGAACGCCGCATCCAAGTGCCTTTGCGCAGGTCATAATGTCCGGCTGGACTCCGTATCCCTGCCATGCCCAGAGATGTCCTGTTCTTCCCATACCGCACTGGATCTCATCTAGAATCAGAAGGATATCATGTTCATCACAAAGTCTTCGCACGCCCTGAAGGAATTCCCTGGTTGCCGGATAAATACCGCCCTCACCCTGGACGGTTTCCATGATGATCGCACAGGTCTTGTCCGTGATGTTTTCTTCCACACTCTTCAGGTCATTGAAATCCGCAAACCGGACGCCGCCGATCAGCGGTTTAAAGGGTTCCTGATACGCGGCATTTCCGGTCACAGACAATGCCCCCAGGCTCCTTCCGTGGAAGGAATGACGCATCGCGATAATTTCATGGTCCGTGCCACGGTCCTTCAGCCAGGCATATTTCCGTGCAGCCTTGATTGCGCCCTCAATCGCCTCCGTACCGGAGTTTGTAAAGAACACACGGCTCATACCGCAGGACTCAACAACCTTTCTCGCAGCCTCTGCAAGCGGCACATTGTAGTAGAGATTCGATGTGTGAATGATCTTGTCAACCTGATCCTTCAATGCTGCATTGTATTCAGCGTTTCCATATCCAAGGCCAAAAACGGCAATACCTGCCGCGAAATCCAGATATTCCTTCTGGTCTGTATCATAGAGATGTACCCCGCTGCCTCTTTCAAACACAACCGGAAAACGATTGTAGGTATGAAGCACGTAGGTATCCGTTTCCTTCATATAATCCTCAGTCTTCATGATTGAATTTTTCCTCTTCATTTTTTAAAATTGCGGTTCCAATTCCCTTATTCGTAAAGATCTCGAGAAGCAGGCAATGGGGAATCCGGCCGTCCAGGATATGCACACGGTTTACACCGTTATGAATCGCGTCAATGCAATTCTCGAGCTTGGGTATCATTCCGCCCGCAACATGTCCGCTGTCGATCAGGTCCCTGGCTTCCTCAATCGTAAGCAGGGAAATCAGCGTGGATGGATCGTCCTTATCATAATAAACGCCCTCTATATCACTGAGAAAAGCCAGCTTTTCTGCTTTGACAGCCTCTGCGATCGCACTTGCCGCGTCATCCGCATTGACATTATACGAATGATAGTGTTCATCGGCACCGACCGGGCAGACAATCGGAAGGAAGTCCTTCTCCAGAAGGTCCTGCAGAATCTTGGGATTCACCTTGCGGATGTCCCCTACATAACCGATATCCTCTCCGCCTGAATATTTACGGTCAACCTGAAGAAGCCCGCCATCCTTTCCGCTGATTCCAACAGCCTTTACACCAAGGCTTTCCACCATGCTGACCAGTTCCTTATTCACCTTATTCAATACCATTTCCGCTATTTCCATGGTATCCTCATCGGTCACACGCAGTCCGTTGACAAATCTGGGCTGCATACCCACCTTGCCGACCCATCTGGAAATTTCCTTTCCGCCACCGTGCACAATAATCGGCTTGAAACCAACCAGCTTCAGAAGAACGACATCCTTGATCACATTCTTCTTCAATTCCTCATCAATCATGGCACTTCCACCGTATTTGACTACGATGATTTTCCGGTTAAACCGCTGAATATAGGGAAGTGCCTCAATCAGGACCTCTGCCTTGTCCAAATACTTCTGATTAACCATTTCCGCTCCTTCTGTATATTTTTCCTGCCTTTTCTCTGCCTTTATTCCCGGGCGGAACAGTACCTGTAACCCGCACCTGTATCAGAGCCTGTGATCTGCACCGGTATCAGGACCTGTAGTCCGCGTTGATCTTGATATAATCGTAAGTAAGATCACAGCCCCAGGCTGTTGCTTCCTGCTCTCCCATCTTGATATCCGCAATACAGGTTACCGCATCCTCGGAGAGGATCCGCGTTGCCTCTTCCTCACTATACCCGGTCGAAACGCTGTTTTCCACAATCTTGATTTTCCCAGCCTTGCTTTCAAAATAAAGATCCACGTTTTCCGGATCAAATTTCGCACCGGAATACCCCATCGCACACAGAATTCTTCCCCAGTTCGCATCCCGCCCGTAGATGGCAGCCTTTGTAAGATTTGAGGTCACGATCGATTTTGCCAGAACAACCGCCTGATCCTTTGTCTTCGCATGTACAACCTTAACTTCAAACAATCTGGTGGCACCCTCTCCGTCACCTGCAATCATCTTGGCAAGTTCCCGGTTCACTTCAAACAGGGCCTGCTGAAACCTGTTATAATCCTCTCCCCTTGCAGTAATCTCATCATTTCCCGCCAGACCATTGGCGAGGATGACACAGGTATCATTGGTTGAGGTATCTCCATCTACAGAAATCATATTGTAGGTGTCTTTCACGACAGAAGACAGCGCTTCCTGCAGCATTTGTTTGGAGATCACCGCATCTGTAGTCAGAAAAGAAAGCATCGTGCACATATTGGGATGAATCATGCCTGCGCCCTTGCACATGCCACCGATGGTAACCGTTTTGCCTCCCAGCTCAATGGATACGGATACTTCCTTTGGATGTGTGTCGGTCGTCATAATCGACTGTGCGGCAATGGAAGCTGCCTCTCTGGAATTGTCCAGCATCGGTGTCAGGATGCCGATGCCCTTTTCGATCACATCCACAGGAATCTGTGCGCCGATTACGCCGGTTGAACCAATCAGGACAGAATCCACCGGAATATGCAGTGCCGCCGAAGCAGCCTCTGCTGTTCTGCGGCAGGCCTCATAGCCCTGCTTTCCGGTGGCAGCATTGGCAATGCCG
>JAJGAH010000113.1 GCA_020844525.1 Eubacterium sp. | reverse complement strand
TCCATAACGCAATCCGTCTCAGAGATCAGATCCCAAAGGGTATTCTCTATGTATCGGAGAGCGGAATCCGCACCCCGGAGGATGTTGGGGAATTGTATCACAATGGAACAGATGCAGTGCTGATCGGAGAGACCTTGATGAGAAGTCAGGACAAGAAAGCAGAGCTGCAGAGACTGCGCAGAGATTGTCATGACTGACAGAGAGATAACAGGATGGTCTGTTTCGAATGGAAGGGCGACCGGTTATCACGGACAGGGTAATCGGGGCAGCCTGACAGGAGCGTGCAGATCATAATATAAAAAAAGATCTGTGTGAAGCCGGTCCCGGGAGGTGAAAAATGAAGGAAAAATGCAGAATCAAGATCTGCGGTCTGCGCAGAGATGAGGACATTCGTGCGGTCAATCTCTATAAACCGGAATATGCCGGCTTTATCTGCTCCTCTGCTTACTGGAGATACATCCCGCTGGAAGAGGTACAGAGATTGAGGAATAATCTGGATCCCTCCATCATTGCGTGTGGTGTATTTGTGGATGAACCCTATGAATATATCGCAGAGTATCTCAAAAAGGGTGTGATTGATATGGTTCAGCTTCATGGATCGGAGGACGGGTATTATATACGTCAGCTTCGGAAGGTCATGCTCTTTCAGGATACACTCGTTCCCATTATCAAGGCGTATAAGATCACGTCGGACGCAGATATGATTCGCGCGAAGGCCAGCATTGCCGACTATGTTCTGCTGGACAGCGGGGCGGGAACTGGACGGACATTTGACTGGACACTGATTCGCGATATCGGAAGACCCTTTTTTCTGGCAGGAGGACTGACACCGGACAACATACGTGAGGCGGCAGACAGGCTTCATCCCTTTGCCGTAGACATCAGCAGCGGCGTAGAGACTGACAGAATGAAGGATCCGGAGAAAATACGACAGTCTGTTCAGAATCTCCGTGCCTGAGTCATCCGGAGAATAAACTGACAGAGCCTGCTGATAAATTACCACAGGTTCAGGTATTATTTTGGGGCATCTGACATGCCGGAGGGGCATGATACAGATTTATAGATTTATATATTAATAGATTCATGACTTTATGGATCAGATTTAATTCTATCATTTCAAGAAACAGGAGGAATAAAATGACAAATCCAAACGGCAGATTCGGTGAATTTGGCGGTCAGTACGTGCCGGAGACACTGATGAACGAGCTCATCCATCTGGAGGAGGCCTACAACCATTACAAAAACGATCCGGTATTTGTAGCCGAGCTGGATTCTCTGATGAAAAATTATGCCGGTCGTCCTTCCCTGCTGTATTACGCAGAGAAGATGACGAAGGACCTCGGCGGTGCAAAAATCTACCTGAAAAGGGAAGATCTGAACCATACCGGTGCACACAAGATCAACAATTGTCTCGGACAGGTGCTTCTGGCCAAAAAGATGGGAAAGACAAGGGTGATCGCCGAGACGGGAGCCGGCCAGCATGGTGTGGCGACCGCTACCGTAGCCGCGCTGCTTGGTATGGAGTGCGAGATCTTCATGGGGGAACTCGACTGTCAGCGTCAGAAGCTGAATGTATACCGGATGGAACTGCTCGGTGCGAAGGTACATCACGTAAAAAGCGGGTCAATGGTTCTGAAGGATGCCGTGAATGAGGCCATGCGGGAATGGGCGAGCCGTGTCGATGATACGCATTATGTTCTCGGGTCCTGCATGGGACCGCATCCGTTCCCGACGATTGTCCGTGACTTTCAGTCGGTCATTTCCAAAGAGGCCAGGGAGCAGATCCTCGAGAAGGAGGGACGGCTTCCGGATGTTGTGATGGCATGTGTGGGCGGCGGCTCCAATGCCATTGGGACCTTTTACAATTTCATCCCGGACAAGGAAGTGCGGCTGATCGGCTGTGAGGCAGCGGGACGCGGAGTGGATTCCGGAGAAACCGCAGCGACAATGGCAACTGGAAAGCTGGGCGTCTTCCATGGAATGAAATCATTGTTCTGCCAGAATGAATACGGCCAGATCGATAAGGTGTACTCGATTTCCGCCGGGCTGGATTATCCGGGTATCGGACCGGAGCATGCATATCTTGCCAGCATCGGCCGTGCAGAATATGTACCGGTTACAGATGATGAGGCCGTTGATGCCTTTGAATATCTTTCCAGAACCGAGGGCATTATTCCTGCGGTTGAGAGCGCACATGCGGTAGCCTATGCCAGAAAGCTTGCACCGACAATGGATAAGGACCAGATTATCATAATCTGCCTGTCCGGTCGTGGTGATAAAGATGTGGCGTCCATTGCGAAATACAGAGGAGTGGAAATCGATGAGTAAGAAGATAGCAGATGCATTTAAAAACGGAAAAGCATTTATTCCATTTATTACAGCCGGCGATCCCGATATCCGTTCTACGAAGAATTTTATTCTTGAAATGGAAAAGGCAGGTGCTGACCTTGTAGAGATTGGAATCCCCTTTTCGGATCCGATCGCAGAGGGCGTTGTTATTCAGGAAGCGGACCTCCGCTCTCTGGAGGCAGGTACGACAACGGATACGGTCTTTGATATGGTGGCCGACCTTAGAAAAGAAACGGATATGCCGCTTGTATTCATGACCTATCTGAACATTGTCTTTTACTATGGCTATGAAAAATTTTTTACACGGTGTGAGGAAGTGGGTATCAGCGGTATCATTATTCCGGATATGCCCTACGAGGAAAAGGGGGAGTGCTCAGATATTGCTGCCAGGCACGGCGTAGATGTGGTGTCTATGATTGCGCCGACATCAGAGGAGAGAATCCGGATGATTGCTGAGGAGGCGAAGGGGTTCATCTACGTTGTTTCTTCCATGGGTGTTACCGGTGTTCGTTCCCAGATCACAACGGATCTCGATTCTATTCTCTCACATATCAGGGCAGTTACGGATACTCCGGCAGCCATCGGCTTCGGTATCAATACACCTGAGCAGGCAAAGCAGATGGCTTCCATTGCCGATGGTGTCATTGTTGGCAGTGCGATTGTCAGAATTGTTGCGAAGTATGGAAAGGATGCCGCTCCCTATATTTATGAATATGTAAAGACCATGAAAGACGCGATCCGCCATTGAGCTTCAGAGAGCGTCATGCTATAATAGCGCAGCGTATGGAACTGGCCGCGGGCTGTCCCGCGGCTTTTTCTTATCCCTGGCGTTTCAGATTTTCATATTGAAAGAGGTTATCAGATGCTGGATGTTTGTCTGCTTGGTACCGGTGGCATGATGCCGCTGCCCAAAAGATGGCTGACGTCCCTTCTTACAAGGTTTAACGGCAGATGTCTGCTGATTGACTGTGGGGAAGGTACGCAGATCACAATGAAGGAACATGGATGGAGCTTCAAGCCGATTGATCTCATCTGCTTTACGCATTTTCATGCGGACCATATCAGCGGGCTGCCGGGTATTCTGCTTGCCATGGCAAATGCGGACCGGACAGAGCCTCTGACACTGATCGGGCCAAGAGGTCTTTCCAGAATTGTCAGTGGTCTCCGGACGATTGCACCGGAGCTGCCTTTTGAAATCAGGCTGCTGGAGATTTCGGAACCGGAGCAGGAATTTTCACTGTTCGGCTACCATATCACAGCGTTTCGTGTACAGCATAATATGATCTGCTATGGTTACACCATTGAAATCCCACGAGCGGGAAGGTTTGATCCGCAGCGGGCAAAGGAGCAGAATATTCCCCTGAGGTTCTGGAATCCGCTGCAGAAGGGGCAGACCATAACCTCGGAGGATGGAGCTGTTTATACGCCGGACATGGTGCTAGGCCCGCCCAGAAGGGGACTGAAGGTTACTTACTGTACGGATACAAGACCTGTGCAGAGGATCGCCGATTATGGGAAAGGGTCGGACCTGATGATTCTGGAGGGAATGTACGGGGATCCTGAAAAGGAGGGAAAAGCCAGAGAACACAAGCATATGACCATGTATGATGCGGCAAGGCTCGCGAAGAATGCTGAACCCGGCGAACTCTGGCTGACACATTTTTCCCCATCGATGGTGCATCCGGAATGGTATCTGAAGGATGTGCAGGCAATTTTTCCTGGAACAGAGCTGGGTGAGGACGGTAAAACGGTTACGCTGGACTTTGATGAAGATTAATGCTACCATGCATATAAATGTACCATTTGACCTTTGCGTTATATACATAGAGACTAGAGAATATGCTGATCCAAATGGCAGCCGTATGAGAAATGGTGAAAAGAAATGTCGGATACATTAATATTGGGAATAGAGAGCTCCTGTGATGAAACTGCGGCCGCTGTTGTACAGAACGGCCGCACTGTTCTGTCCAATGTGATTTCTTCACAGATTGATCTTCACACAATTTACGGAGGCGTTGTCCCGGAGATTGCTTCCCGCAAACATATTGAAAAGATTAACCAGGTGATTGAGCTGGCACTGAAGGATGCAGGCGTTACGCTGGATGATATCGATGCCATTGCGGTGACCTATGGCCCGGGGCTGGTCGGCGCCCTTCTGGTAGGGGTCGCTGAGGCAAAGGCAATTGCTTACGCAAAGAAGATTCCACTTGTCGGCGTGCATCATATTGAGGGCCATGTTTCTGCAAATTACATCGAACATCCGGATCTGGAGCCTCCGTTTCTGTGCGAGATTATTTCCGGAGGTCATACCCATCTGGTCATTGTGCGGGATTACGGCGAATTTGAGATCCTGGGACGAACCCGGGATGATGCGGCAGGAGAAGCCTTTGATAAGGTGGCAAGGGCAATCGGGCTCGGCTATCCCGGAGGTCCGAAGATAGATAAGGCGGCAAGATCGGGCAATCCGCAGGCAATTGCATTTCCGAGATCCCATGTTGTCGATACCGGAAAAACATCCCTGACATTTGCCCGGGGGAATCAGGAAATGACAAATTATGATTTCAGCTTCAGCGGACTGAAGGCTTCCGTACTGAATTATCTGAACAAATGTGAAATGACGCATCAGAGCTGGAATCAGGCAGATGTAGCCGCCTCTTTTCAACAGGCGGTTGTAGATTCGCTGGTAGACACTGCAATGCGGGGAGCGAGAGATTATCATGTCCGGAAATTTGCCATTGCAGGTGGCGTGGCCGCAAATTCCGCTCTTCGTGCAGCGATGAGGGATGCGTGTGCAGAAAACGACATTGCATTTTATCTGCCTTCTCCGGTTTATTGTACGGACAATGCGGCGATGATTGCCGTTGCTGGATACTATGAATTTCAGAAGGGCACGAGAAGCGGATGGGACCTGAATGCGGTACCAAATCTGAAACTGGGAGAGCGATGACCGGTATCATCTTTAATGGCCAACGTTGTGCGCTGATACGGACCTTGTGACCCTGGAAATTCTGCTTTCACAGAACCTGATATCGGGAGATATCTGCGAAACCGAAAGGATAATGTTTATGAAACACGAAAAATGCACGGCCGTCATTGTTGCGGCAGGATCGGGAAAGAGAATGGGTACGCAGGTCTCCAAGCAGTTTCTGAATCTGAAAGGAAGACCTCTTCTGGCTTATACGCTTGATGTATTTCAGGCATCGCAGAGAATTGATGAAATTATTCTGGTCGTAAGCCATGATATGACAGACTATGTACAGAGGGAATTTGTGGAGAAGTACGGCTATTCAAAGGTATCCAGGCTGGTAATTGGCGGTGCCCAGCGGTATGAATCCGTGTATGCCGGGCTCCTTGCCTGCGTAGATACGGATTATGTCTTTATCCATGATGGGGTCCGTCCGTTTGTCACGGAGGATATTATTGAGCGGGGTTATCAGACTGTCCGCAAGTATGGGGCTGCGGTCTGTGCTGTTCAGGCGAAGGATACGATCAAAATCGTGAATGAGAAGGGCATTGTAACAGAGACGCCGGTACGGTCAAAGGTATGGAGCGTACAGACACCTCAGATCTTTCAGTATGACGTGATCCGGAAGGCGTATGACATGCTGCAGATGTTTGATAAGGATGGCATTACCGACGATGCCATGGTTCTGGAGGAGATGGGAAACACAGAGGTACATGTGTTTAAGGGCGACTATTTTAATATCAAGATCACGACTCCGGAGGATTTGGATATCGCAGAACGTTTTCTGGAGAAAAAGGCGTAAATGCTGTGCGGAAATTTCAAGTTGAAATCTCGGCATTCGTATGATATAGTAATAACTGCCGTTGTGAAGCGGCAGTACAAATTGTTTGCAGCGTTATCGAAGCGGTCATAACGAGGCGGTCTTGAAAACCGTTTGCTGGAAACGGCACGGGGGTTCGAATCCCTCACGCTGCGTGCGTAAAAAGAAGCCCGGAGGCAGTTTGCTTCCGGGCTTTTTAGAAAGAAATTTTATCTGAAGCAGTTAAAAAATATCCTCAGGCGAGGAGGAAAAATGACGAACCAGAATCAGAAAATTCTGCCGAGAGAACAGAAGATCAGGGACAGTTTTTCAGCACACAAACCCTGTTATCCGGAATACGCCATGACACAGACTGCTGCTGTTCTGATACCTATCCTGGAAGTGGATGGTGAACTGCAGCTTCTCTTTGAAATCAGGGCAGCTTCCCTGCATGCACAGCCGGGGGAGATCTGTTTTCCTGGAGGCAGGCTGGAGGCTGGGGAGAATCCGGTTCAGGCTGCAAGGCGGGAGACAGTGGAAGAGCTTTTGGTCGAGGAGCACCAGATTGAGATGATCGGGCAGATGGATGGCGTGATGGGCCCCGCCGGCGCGCCGGTATGGCCGGTAGCGGGTTTCCTTCATGATTACAAAAATACCTGGTCCGCAGATGAGGTTGATCATACGATCCTGGTGCCGCTGGGCTGGTTTCAGAAGAACAAGCCGGAGACTTATGAAGCACAGGTTATCACAAAACCTGCAGAGGATTTTCCGTTTGACCTGATTCCCGGGGGCAGGGACTATCCCTGGCGCAGGAAGAAGCATCTCGTATATTTTTACCGGACCCCCGCCGGGATAATCTGGGGCATGACCGGGCATGTAGTTGCTTCCTTTATCTCTCGTTATGCAGGCACAGATATTCCAGACTACCTGCCTGAGGAAAAGCTGAATCAGTGCATCTGAAGGCCTGTTTGAGCATGCATTGCAATTTCAAAAAATAATAAAGCGCGATTTCAAAAAAAATCAAAAAGTGCTTGCCAAAAGAAAAAGTCTGTGATAGGATACTATTTGTTCGCGCGAGAAACTTAACGCGGCTTTGCAATACAATTTATATGGTCGAGATATTCGAGCAGAATGGAGATGTACCCAAGCTGGCCGAAGGGGCTCCCCTGGAAAGGGAGTAGGTCGTTAATAGCGGCGCAAGAGTTCAAATCTCTTCATCTCCGCTGAATCCGACAGAGAGCGACATTCGATTTATATAGTGTTGTCTATTATGTAAGGATTCTGATTGGACATTGACAACTGAACAGTAAAACACATCCTCGAAAATTCAAATGAAGTTTTATATTTTGTTTGAACGATCGACAAGTATTCGATGGGAAGTTTCTTCTGATCCGAG
>JAJGAH010000112.1 GCA_020844525.1 Eubacterium sp. | reverse complement strand
TGTCTGTTCCCGGGACGCTTCTGTCATGAAGGCGATTTATGGCGGACTTCGCGGCATTTCTCCTGTGATTGCTGAAGAAATCTGCTACCGGTCTGGGATTGACAGTGACGCATCCGCTTCCGGTCTTGATGCATCAGAACGGCTTCACCTCTTCCATACATTCTCCCTTCTGATGGAGGATGTACAGAATGAGACCTTTATTCCCGCCATTTATTACAAGGGAAAGGAACCATTCGAATTTTCTTCCGTTCCGCTGACACAGTATGGAAATCTCCGGGAAGAGAAATTCAACTCCATATCTGCACTCCTGGAACAGTATTATGCTGAAAAGGAGCTGCGCACCCGGATACGTCAGCGGTCCATGGACCTGCGCAAGGTGGTACAGAGCAGTCTGGAACGTAACGGACGTACGCTTCAGCTTCAGGAGAAACAGATGCATGATACAGAGAAACGTGAGAAATACCGCATTTATGGTGAGCTGCTGCACACGTACGGTTATACACTGGCGCCGGGAGCAAAGGAGCTGAAGGCCGTCAATTATTACAACAATACGCCAGTGACCGTCCCGCTTGACCCGACTCTGACTGCGGCACAGAATGCAAAGAAATATTTTGATCGTTACGATAAGCTGAAACGTACGGCAGAGGCTCTTGAGGACCGGATCCGGGGAACGGAAGCGGATGTAGAACATCTGGAGAGTATTGCAGCATCTCTGGAGACGGCAAGAGATGAAAGGGACCTGCAGGAAATCCGGCAGGAACTGGAAGATTACGGATATATCCATCACCATGGCCCTTCCGGCAAAAAGAAAAGGCAGGAGGCTGCACAGCCTCTTCACTATCTGTCCAGTGACGGCTTTGACATGTATGTGGGCAAGAACAACTTTCAGAATGAGCTTGTCACCTTTAAGATTGCGAATGGCAATGACTGGTGGTTTCATGCCAATGACATACCGGGTTCTCATGTTATTGTCAAAACAAACGGCAGGGAGCTGCCGAATCGTACCTTTGAGGAAGCCGGGAGACTGGCAGCTTATTACTCAAAATCCAAAAATGCCCCAAAGGTAGAAGTTGATTACACCCTGAGGAAAAATCTGCATAAGCCAGGCGGTGCCCGTCCCGGGTTCGTTCTTTATCACACCAATTATTCATTGATGGCAGAACCAGATATTTCAGGTATTCGTGAAGTCTGATATGTATTCTGATACGTATTTCGGAGGATAGTAATGAGAAATAGAACAAAACCGAATTCAGATCAGCCTGTCAGGAAAAAAATGGATCACCGGTATACAGCAGATATCCAGACCGGTCTGACCAGGGAGCAGGTAGCAGAATATATGCGCTGCGGCTGGGATAACCGTTCGGTAGCCCCTCCTTCCAAGACGGTTGGACAGATCATAAAAGGAAATACGCTGACATATTTCAACGGTATTTTTCTGCTCCTGTCGGTTCTTCTGGTTATTGCCGGATCCTATAAGGACCTGTCCTTTCTTCCTATCATTATTGCAAATGCAATGATTGGAATTGTACAGGAGATCGCAGCCAAGAATACACTGGATAAGCTGAATGTATTAAATGCCCCGAGGGCGAAGGTTGTGCGCTCCGGAAAAGTGCGTACCATTCCGGCAGAAAAACTGGTGCTGGATGATATTGTTATCTTTTCAGCGGGCAATCAGATTCCCGCAGACGCAATTGTCGTTGACGGGCAGGTCAAGGTCAATGAATCCCTGCTTACAGGTGAATCCGATGAGATCACCAAAAAACCCGGTGACCAGCTCATGTCCGGATCCTTTATTGTATCCGGAAGCTGCTATGCCAGGCTTGAAAAAATCGGCGCAGATTCCTATATTAACAAGCTGACCTCTCAGGCAAAGAAAGCCAGAGAGGGAGAACAATCGGAGATGATCCGCTCACTGAACCGGATTGTCATGATTGCCGGAATCAGTATTATTCCGATCGGCGTTCTGCTCTTCTATCAGTCATACTGGAAGCAGGGTCTGGAGCTTTCAGAGAGCATCACATCCATGGTCGCGGCAGTGATCGGCATGATTCCGGAAGGTCTCTATCTCCTCTCCAGCGTTACCCTGGCTGTCAGTACAGGAAGGCTTGCCCTGAAAAAGGTCCTGGTGCATGATATGAAATGTATCGAAACACTGGCAAGGGTAAATGTTCTCTGCGTGGATAAAACAGGAACCATTACGGAAAACAAAATGATGGTTGAGGACGTGCTGACACTTCCACCCTATGAGAATGATCCATCCGTTCCATCCATTGAAGAGCTGTTAAGTGATTTTTCTGCAGCTCAGAAGGCAGATAATATCACGATGGCGGCAATGAAGGAGCATTTTACAGAGACATCCGGGGCACAGCCTGTCGCAGTGACCGGCTTCTCTTCAGCCTATAAATATTCCAGTGTGACATTTCCAGGCGGCGCGTACGTGCTGGGCGCGCCTGAGTTCCTGCTGAAGGAGGATTACAGCCTCTATCAGGAAAAAATCGAGGAACAGAGCAGAAAGGGCTACCGTGTTCTTGTATTTGGAAAATATGATGGAAATCCGGACGGAAACGCACTGACCGGAAAGGTCACCGCCCTCTGTCTTGTTGTCGTAAAGAATAAAATCCGCAAGGATGCTGCAAAAACCTTCCAGTTTTTCCATCGCCAGAATGTAGAAGTCAAGGTTATATCCGGAGATAACCCTGTTACGGTATCTGAGGTTGCAAGACAGGCCGGTATCGCGAACGCGGATCTGTATATTGATGCATCTACATTGAAAACACGTGAGGACATTTATGATGCCGTAACGCGTTATACAGTGTTTGGACGTGTCACCCCGAACCAGAAAAGAGAATTTGTCCATGCGCTGAAGGCACATGGCCGTACTGTAGCGATGACCGGAGACGGTGTCAATGACGTGCTGGCGCTGAAGGATGCTGACTGTTCCGTTGCGATGGCTGCAGGATCCGACGCTGCGGCTCAGGCATCACAGCTTGTTCTTCTGGATAATGATTTTGCGCACATGCCGGAAATTGTTATGGAAGGACGTCAGGTCGTAAATAATATGGAACGTTCCGGAAGTCTGTTCCTTGTAAAGAACATCTTCTCCTTCCTGCTGGCAGTATTCTCCATAATAGCCGGTTTTACCTATCCTCTGCGGCCTTCACAGATTTCACTGATCAGTATGTTTACCATCGGACTGCCGGGATTCCTGATGTCACAGATCCCGGACCACACTCTGATACGTGGAAAATACATGAACAACGTGCTTCTGAAGGCAATGCCGGCATCACTGACTGATTTCATTGTTGTAGCCAGTCTGGTTGTCTTTGGAGAGGTGTTTGATGTAAGCTCTGTGGATATCTCCACCGCATGTGCGATACTGATGGCAATCGTAGGCTTTATGATCCTCTTCCACATCATCAAGCCGATGGATCGTTTTAAAACCGCAATATGGCTGATCTGTGTGGCAGGCATGACATTGTTCCTTCTTCTGTTCCATTCTTTCTTTGGAATCACAGGTATGTCCATGCGGTGCATCATGCTGTTTGTCGTATTCTCCATTACGACAGAACCGATTCTCCGTTATCTGATCAAGCTGACGAGACTTGTAAATATCGGATATAACCGGTTAAAGGATTTTATTTCAGCTAAATTTCGCAGATAAGTATAAATACGGTTGCTGTTTATAATGGCCTGCATGTTTACTTCGCAGTTATCTGCGCCTATGAATGTAACCTGCCAGAACTCTGATCCGGTACAATAATCAAATCAGAAGGTCTGACGCAGAAAAATCGCCGCATACGAATCATGTATTATATGATTCGCATGCGGCGACTTCATTTGTTGAATTTCATTTGCTGGAATTCATTCACTGGATTTCAATTACTGCAATTTACTACATATCTGTCAGACAGTCTGATCAGACGGGATATGCCTTGTCTTCTTTATCTGCCTTTGTGGCATCAATGCCAGTTTTCTGGGCATCCCTGTATTTGAAGAAATCCATGGCAACCTGCGGGAACAGTGCATAGCTGAGGGTGTCCTCCGGCTGCTCCTTGTAAGCTGCTACTTCATTCTCGAACTTGTCCATCTCCGGTGCAAGGTCATCAGCAGGACGATGTGTGATCGGCTTTGTATCTCCAAGGGCTTTCTTCTGAAGCTCAGGATTTACCGGATCTGTCGTCTTGCCATATTTTCCTGCGAGGACATCCTTTGTCTCCTGGGTAATCATCTTATAGCGCTCACCCATGATGACATTGAATACTGCCTGCGTTCCTACAATCTGTGAGGAAGGTGTTACAAGAGGTGGATTTCCAAGATCCTTACGAACCTTCGGAACTTCTTCCAGAACATCATAATATCTGTCCTCAGCATGCTGCTGCTTGAGCTGGCTGGTAAGGTTGGAAAGCATTCCGCCTGGAACCTGATATACCAGTGTCTTGATATTTACACCCATGTTCTTCGGGTTCAGCAGGCCGTTGTCCAGGCATTCGTCACGATATGGACGGAAGTAATCAGCGATCTCCTCCAGAAGCTTCATGTCAAGTCCTGTATCATACGGAGTTCCCTCAAAGGTCTTGACCATTACCTCAGTAGCAGGCTGTGAAGTGCCCATTGCAAACGGTGACATAGCCGTATCAATGATATCCACACCAGCCTCAACAGCCTTCATGTATGTCATGGAAGCCACACCAGAGGTGTAGTGAGTATGCAGTTCGATCGGAAGACTTGTAGCCTCCTTCAGTGCCTTTACGAGCTCAGTTGCCTTGTAGGGAAGCAGCAGACCCGCCATATCCTTGATACAGATTGAATCGGCACCCATCTCCTCAATAGCTTTGGCTTTGGAGGTCCAGTAGTCAAGTGTATAGGAATCTCCAAGTGTATAGGAAAGAGCGACCTGTGCCTCTGCACCCTTTTCCTTCTTGGCTGCCTTTACGCATGTCTCCAGATTGCGGAGATCATTCATGCAGTCAAAGATACGGATGATATCAATGCCGTTTGCCACAGATTTCTGAACAAAATACTCTACTACATCATCCGGATATGGTTTGTATCCGAGAATGTTCTGACCACGGAAGAGCATCTGAAGCTTCGTGTGCTTGAATCCGTCACGCAGCTTGCGAAGTCTGTCCCACGGATCCTCATGAAGAAAGCGAAGGCAGGCATCGAATGTTGCACCGCCCCAGCACTCTACTGCATGATAGCCAACCTGATCCATTTTATCAACGATCGGAAGCATTTCCGATGTGGGCATACGAGTCGCAATCAGTGACTGATGTGCATCACGGAGGATGGTTTCCATGATCTTTACTGGTTTTTTCTCAATTTCAGCCATTCTAACCTCTCCTGTTTATATTGCTCCGGAACTCTTCTCCGGGAATCTGGTACCTGCAGCGCTGCCCTTGCATCTGAATATAATGATGTATGAATAGCACTGCAGGAAATGATACTCCCGAAAGTCCGGTCCGGAAAACTAATTGTGACAAAAAATCTCCAAGTATTCTGCTGTATCAATTACCCTGTCACAAAATGACAGCCTGCCGATATGCAGCCTTTTACTTGACTCCAAACACGGCCATAAATGTACCTGCCGCTACGGCAGTACCAATAACACCGGCAACGTTCGGTCCCATAGCATGCATCAGCAGGAAGTTTGTAGGATCTGCTTCTGCACCGACCTTCTGGGAAACACGGGCAGCCATCGGAACGGCAGATACGCCGGCGGACCCGATCAGAGGATTGATCTTTCCATGTGTAATGAGGCAGAGCAGTTTTCCAAGAAGGACACCGCCTGCTGTACCAAAAATAAATGCGACAAGTCCAAGAACAACAATCTTCAGTGTATCCGCATTCAGGAACGCTTCAGCACTTGTTGTGGCTCCGACAGAGGTACCAAGAAGAATAACAACGATGTACATCATTGCGTTGGAAGCTGTTTCTGTCAGCTGCTTTACGACACCACTCTCACGGAAGAGGTTGCCAAGCATCAGCATACCTACCAGAGGAGCTGTTGTCGGAAGGATCAGGCAGACAACAACGGTGATTACAATCGGGAACAGAATCTTTTCAAGTTTGGAAACCGGACGAAGCTGTGCCATCTTGATCTTGCGCTCCTTCTCGGTGGTCAGAAGCTTCATGACCGGAGGCTGAATAATCGGAACCAGAGACATATAGGAATATGCCGCAACGGCGATCGGTCCCATCAATGCAGTCTGCCCGAGCTTTCCACAGAGGAAAATGGAAGTAGGACCGTCAGCACCTCCGATGATGGAGATAGCTGCCGCTGCCTTTCCATTGAAGCCCATAAGGATTGCAAGGAAATAAGCAACATAAATACCAAGCTGTGCTGCTGCGCCCATCAGGAAGGAGATCGGGTTGGCAATCAGCGGTCCGAAATCCGTCATGGCGCCGACACCCATAAAGATCAGGGAGGGAAGGATAGACCATCCGTCGAGCTGGAAGAAATACCAGAGCAGACCACCGGCCTGGCTGCTTCCGGAAGCTGTAACGGTCGGAGCCGCCATAATATCCGGGTAAATATTTACAAGGAGCATACCAAATGCGATCGGAACCAGCAGAAGCGGTTCAAAATCGTGAGCGATTGCCAGATAGAGAAAGACAAACGCTACAATAATCATTATGACATTGCCCCAGGAAATTTTGAAAAACGCAGTCTGATGAATCAGATTGTTTAAGGTTGTTGCAATCATTTGTTTACCTCCTGGTGATATTTACAGTATCTCAAGTAATCAGTTCATGGTAGCAAGAACATCACCGGATTCAACTGCATCACCAACCGCAACGTTAATGGATGCAACGGTGCCATCCTTCGGCGCAACAACCGGGATTTCCATTTTCATAGCTTCCAGTGTGACGATCGGATCACCAGCGGATACGGATGAGCCAACAGCAGAATCAACTCTTACAATTTTTCCCGGTACTGAAGCCGTTACAGGTGTGGAACCCTCTGCGCCAGCCTGTGCCTTGGGTGCTGCTGCGGGAGCCGGAGCTGCTGCGGGAGCCGGTGCAGCCGCGGGAGCCGGTGCCGCTGCCGGAGCCGCCTGCTGTACAACACCATTTGTCGTTCCCTCTTCTACGGTAACCTGGTAAACGGTACCATTCACGGTAACTGTATAATTCTTCATAATAGAATATCCTCCTTGATTAATCATGTCTAAATGTGTCCGGCATCTCTGCGCTCAGACACGTTTCCATCTTCTGGTACCGACCTTTCGTACCGAACGAACTACATAGCCGCTTGCGGAAGGATTTTCCTCCATAGCCGCTGCAATTGCGGCAGCAATCACTGCTGCGATTTCAGTATCAGTGCCCTGAACGGGGGCTGTGGAATCTGCTGCACGGTTTTTGCCAGCCGGAGCGGCCGCAGATCCGGTTGCCGCCGACTGTTCAGCTTTTTTTGAGACAGCTGCCTCCGCTTGTTTCTTAGCCTTTTTGTTCTCCGGGTTCGGAACAAAACGGAACAGGGAAATAACAAAAATCAAAATGACAAGAATTGCAAAAACGGTAAT
>JAJGAH010000111.1 GCA_020844525.1 Eubacterium sp. | reverse complement strand
TCAGATGCAGGCCGGCGTTCCAGACGGTCTTGAATTTACCAAGATGTTCAACGACATAGGCTTCGGCCTGCGGGACGATACGGATATTTGCGGCAATCAGCCAGATGACCAGAATCGCCAGGATAATAATCAGAATCATAGAATACTCCTTTCAAAGATTGTGTTTTGAAAGCCCAGCCAGTCTCTTACACACGCTTCGCGCGTGACGAGCCTGTCTGTGTTTTCGAAGAGCATGAAAATTGTATAAGCTGCGGATTGCTTCGCTGCTGCGCAGCTTCCGCAATCCTACAGGTATTCGCACTTTACGTCCCGCTTCGCGTGACCCGTGCTCATACCTGTTGCCTTCGAAAGCCCAGCCAGTCTCTTACACACGCTTTGCGCGTGACGAGCCTGTCTGTGTTTTCGAAGAGCTTATACAATAAATAATACCATGTGGTGGGGTATATTTCACGCTAATTTTGTGCAAATTAACATATAAAAAACCTTCCGGATTTGAAGGCAGGAATTTCATAGTCCATTTGTCAGAGCATTACCGGTTGTTAAAAGATTGATCCGTAATTTTCCGATAAATGATATTGCGAGGACTGTCTGACGAAGGCGCAAAGCGCCTGAGGAGTTCCGCAGCTTCAAAGACCATGATCAATCTTTGTTACAACCGGTATGCGAATGACGACAGGACTATGAAATCCCTGCCTTTCTTAATATACGTCACATTGCTGTGCTGCTTTCCCGATTGTACAATCCCAGTCACGCGATATATAATGAACCCATGGCCGTACATCCACATAACAGGAGAAAAACATGCAGGAAAAATCAATATTCGCCAGAAAACAGACAGATGTGATCAATGACCCGGTCCTTCATGCAGAATCCATCGCACAGAAGCCATTTCATGAGGTGCAGCGCATCGTCCCCTGGGAGAATTTTGCAGGTTTACATACAACGTCAGATTACGACTCCCTTGGAAAAGGATATTACCGGCACTGCGGACCTGTGGCTGTGACGAACCTAATTCTCACGATAGACAAGTGGAGACAGAACTCCCCGGCACAAGGTCAAACGGGAAGATGCTCTGTGTCAGTGGCTTCTACAGCAGATAAAGAGATTCTTCAGGACAAAGAAGTGTTTCAGACGGTAAGCAGCATCGGAGAAAAAATGTTCATTTACCATAATATGGATCTTTTCCATCACTTCGGCGGAACCAGTGATCTGCTGACCGGCGCATATCTGTCCGCAGCCCTGAGACATTACCGGATCTCCTGCTCCATCGCCCCGTTACTCCCGGGCAGAAAAGGACGCTTCCTGGAACTGGCAAGGCAGAAAAAGCTGCTGTATCTTCAGCTTCGTCACCACCCCTGCTATGGAAGCCACCATGTCATCTGCTACGGTGCACTCGAGGTGGAAAGCAGCGACAGAAAGGAACATGCGCTTTATCTGGCCATCGCAGACGGGTGGGCACACCAGATGCGGTACCTTTCAGCGGATGGACTCGGAATATATTTTGGTCTCCAGATTGATCCGGAGATATAGTACAGAGTGAAGACAGCTTTGACAGATACAGAAACAAAAGCAGAAGGCAGAAAGAGGAAGCATTTTGAGTGAAAAAATGAGAGTGGAGCAGAAGAGCTGGACAAAATCAAGTATCATCCGGCTGTTTTTCTTTGTAATACTGATTGTGGTGCAGTTTTGGTGGATCATCTTTCTGATTACAAATCTGGAATCCAAAATGCCCTGGCTCTCCACGGTGATCACCTTCGGGGCCATGCTGCTGGCCTTCACCATTGCTGCCAGACATCTGAACTCTGCATACAGAATGTTCTGGATAATGATTGTCCTGTCCTTTCCTATCGTCGGCATTGTCCTGTATGTGGCCATGGGCAGGAAGAACTCAACCCGTCGTATGCGGAAGGAATTTGAGAACATTGACCACATTCTGTTCCGGAAGATGCAGCAGGACCCGGACACACAGAAAGCGCTGGAGGCAGAGGACCAGCGCTCAGCCGGTGCTTCAAACTATCTGTGGAAAACCTGCGGCTTTCCCGTGTACCAGAATACGGAGACGGAATTTTTCCCGGATGCGGCAGAGGCATTCGAGAGACAGCTCCAGGACCTGCAGAACGCGAAGCATCATATCTTCATGGAGTACTTCGCGATTGAGGAACAGGGCGCTTTCGACCGGGTCTTCCAGATTCTGAAGGAGAAAGCGGCAAATGGCGTAGAGGTCCGCATGATCTACGACGATATCGGGAGCATCTCCTTTCTGAACCGGAAGTTCAATCTGAAAATGGAGGAGGCCGGCATTCACTGTGTCCGTTTCAACCCCGTCCTTCCGTTTCTGAATATCTTTGTCAACAACCGTGACCACAGGAAGATCATGGTGATTGACGGAGAAATTGCATACACGGGCGGCTACAATATGGCAAATGAATATTTCCATATCACGGAGCCCTATGGATACTGGAAGGATACCGGCGTCCGGCTGAGGGGTGCTGCAATTCACAGCTTTTCACTCATGTTTCTGGAGATGTGGGATCTGATCAGCCGCAGCAGTCTGGAGACAGATCTGGAGAAATACCTGCCGGCATATCCATACAATGTGAAAAGTGACGGATATGTGCAGCCCTATGCAGACAGCCCCCTGGACAATGAGCCGACCGGCGAGGAAGTCTACATGAATATGCTCCGGACGGCAAAAAAATATGCCTACTTTGTCACACCCTACCTGCTGATCACCGATGAGATGCGCAGGGAGATGGTCGGCGCCGCAAAACGCGGTGTAGACGTGCGCATTATCACGCCGGGCATACCGGACAAAAAAATGGTCTATCAGGAGACGCGCTCCTATTATGCAGGACTGGTCCGCGGCGGTGTCAGGATTTATGAATACACGCCTGGCTTCTGTCACGCGAAGATGAGCATCGTCGATGACCGTTCCGCAACTGTGGGCACAATCAACCTGGATTACAGGAGCCTGTATCTGCACTTTGAAGACGGTGTTCTCTTTCACAGGTGCAGTATCATACCGGAAATCCGGGCAGATTTTGAAAAAATGTTCTCCCAGTCGGAAGAGGTGACAAACCGCTACAGCAAGGGCGCCCAGAACATCCTGCAGCGTGCCGTCCGCGCCTTTCTGCGCTTCGTCGCGCCACTGCTGTAAGATTCAATTGACATAGCACATATTCTACCGTTTAATATTTGCTTCCGTCCGCTAATCCCTAACGGCCGGTCTGGGGAAGCTCTGCCTTTCCTATGTTTTTTGGCGCAAACAAGCCCGGAATTGCCTGGAATATTGCTTGCAATTAAAAAAACGGTGGTATATAATGAAGCGACAGAAAAAGTGTAGCATTTTACTAGGGTTTTTCAAGGCGGTCAAAATGCTATTTTATCATGATCAGTGATCACACCATGTTTTTCACAATCATTCAGTCAGATAAAAGATTTATTAGGAGGATGTTATGGCAGATACTTTGTTACAGGTGAAGAACCTGTCGGTCAGTGTAGAGGACAAGGATATCCTGAAGGGCCTGAACCTTGAGGTAAAGAAGGGCGAGACCCATGTTCTGATGGGACCAAACGGCGCCGGAAAATCCACATTGGGAAATGCGCTGATGGGAAACCCGAAATATATCATCAAGAGCGGCGATATTATATTCAACGGCAAGAGCATTCTGGACGAGCCGGTAAACCAGAGAGCAAAGGATGGTCTGTTCATGTCCTTCCAGAGCCCGCTTGAGGTACCTGGCATCTCTCTTTCCAATTTCATCCGCAACGCGCTGGAGAACCGGACGGGACAGAGAATCCGTCTCTGGGACTTCCGGAAGAAGATCGCAGCGGCAATGGACATCCTGCAGATGGACCACGCCTATGCAGAGCGTGATCTGAACGTGGGATTCTCAGGCGGTGAGAAGAAGAAAGCAGAGATCCTGCAGCTGCTCATGCTGAACCCGTCTCTCGCGATCCTCGATGAGACCGACTCCGGTCTGGATGTCGATGCTGTCCGCACCGTTTCCAAGGGTGTCGAGGAATACCAGAAGAACCGTGACGGTGCATTGATCATCATCACGCACAGCACAAGGATTCTGGAATCTCTCCACGTAGACGCGACCCACGTGCTTGTCGACGGTACGATTGTCGAGGATGGCGATGCGTCCCTGGTTGACGAGATCAATGAGAACGGATTCGAGAGATTTATCAAGGAAGAGGCTTAAGGAGAGATTATGGCAAAGGAAAAGACATACGTCGAGGATATAGACCGGAGTATGTATGACTTCCGCAATGAGGAAAAGGACGAATTCCGTATTGAGGAAGGCCTGACTCCCAAAATCATCCTCGAGATTTCAAAGGAAAAGAATGATCCGGAGTGGATGAGAGACTTTCGTCTGAAATCTCTGGATATCTACAATAAGACACAGTTTCCGGACTGGGGCCCCTCCATCGAGGGACTGGATATGGACAACATCGTGACCTACGTGCGTCCGAACTCCAAGAGAATGGCAAAGGACTGGGACGATGTTCCGGATGAGATCAAGGATACATTTGAGCGTCTCGGAATCCCTCAGGCAGAGCGGAAATCCCTGGCAGGTGTCGGTGCGCAGTACGACTCCGAGCTTGTCTATCACAATGTAAAGGACGAGGTTGCCGCCCAGGGTGTTATCTATACGGATATTGAGAGCGCGCTCCGCGGTCCCTATGCGGATATGATCAGGGAGCACTTCATGAAGCTGGTGCCTCCGACCGATCACAAGTTCGCTGCCCTGCACGGCGCAGTATGGTCCGGCGGATCCTTCGTGTACGTTCCAAAGGGGGTACATGTGGATATTCCGCTGCAGTCCTACTTCCGTCTGAATGCAAAGGGAGCCGGACAGTTTGAGCACACGCTGATCATCGTGGATGATGATGCATACCTGCATTTCATCGAGGGATGTTCTGCCCCGAAGTACAATGTGGCGAACCTGCATGCGGGCTGCGTAGAGCTCTATGTGGGAAAGAATTCCACCCTTCGTTACTCAACCATCGAGAACTGGTCCAAGAATATGTACAACCTGAATACAAAGCGGGCCCGTGTCGAGGAGGGAGGCAAGGTTGAATGGATCTCCGGATCCTTCGGCTCTCATGTTTCCTACCTCTACCCGATGAGTATTCTGGCAGGCAGGGGCGCACGTGCCGAATTCACCGGTGTCACCTTCGCAGGCAAGGGCCAGAATCTGGATACCGGATGTAAGATGGTGCACAGCGCACCGGACACCTCCTCCTATGTAAGCACCCGTTCCATCTCCAAGGATGGCGGTATCAGTACGTTCCGCAGCTCCGTTGTGGTCAACCGGCAGGCAAAGAACAGCAAGTCTTCAGTCTCCTGTCAGTCCCTGATGCTGGATGCACAGTCCCGCTCGGATACGATTCCGGCGATGGACATCCGTACTCAGCAGGCGGATATCGGGCATGAGGCGAAGATCGGCCGTATCAGTGATGACGCAGTATTCTATCTGATGAGCAGAGGCCTGTCAGAGGAGGATGCCCGTGCGCTGATCGTCAGCGGCTTCGCGG
Organism: Eubacterium sp.; assembly: GCA_020844525.1. Lineage (GTDB taxonomy): Bacteria > Bacillota > Clostridia > Lachnospirales > Lachnospiraceae > Bilifractor. The sequence goes on along the minus strand of JAJGAH010000111.1, from coordinate 2,063 downwards.
ACAATGTCGGCAAGGAGCTTCCGCTTGAGTATGCGGTGGAAATGAACAATCTGATTCGTCTTGAAATGAAGGGCAGTATAGGTTAAGGAGGCAGACATGGGAGAAACAAAGAATATCAGACTCAACCGGCTGCCGGCAATCACCTGGTACTGGCTGAATATGAATGAGGCAAGTGTAGACGCGGACCTGGAGGGACCCGTGCAGGCACAGGCAGAGGCGCCGAAGGGCGTTTCCTTCCGGGAGGAGAAGGCGGATCTGTTTCCGGATCAGCCGACCGGGGCAGGAAAAGCATTCAATAAGGCCGCTGAGGCTGCCGCGGACAGCGTGCAGGTCTGGACTGCTGCGGAAGGTGTGAAGGCGACAGATCCGCTTCGCCTGAAATATCAGTACAAAGACGGCGACAAGGCGCTGAACCTGGTCAATATCGTGGCCGAGAAGGACAGCGACATGACCGTTGTCATGGACTATTCCTCCGCGCCGGAGGCATCCGGTGCCGCTGCGGTGCAGACGAAGTTCTCCGTCGGGGAAAACGCGGTGCTTCGGCTGGTGCAGATCGTCCGTGTCGGACAGAAGTTCAGCTTTATCAATGATCTGGGCGGCAGGACCGGCAGTCACGCAAGGGTGGAAGTGATCCACATGGTCCTCTCCGGTGACAAGGTCTATCAGGGGTACCAGATTGATCTGGCCGGTGAGAAGAGCAGCCTGAAGACAGACATTGCCTATCAGGTGTCCGGAGACGGTCATCTGGACATGAATTATTTTGCCAACCACACAGGCAGAAAGACAGAGTGCGAGATTAACGTAAACGGCGTTCTGCGGGACAAGGCTTCCAAGATCCTGCGCGCGACCATTGATCTGAAGAGAGGTGCGGTCGGCGCAGTCGGCAACGAAAAGGAAGATGTGCTCCTGATGGATGACGGCGTCAGAAACCAGACCATCCCGCTGATTCTGTGTACAGAAGAGGATGTTGTGGGCAACCACGGCGCGACAATCGGCCGTCTGGATGAAAGCCTCATGTTTTATCTGGAATCCAGAGGACTGAACAAGGAAGAAATCTACGAGATGATGGCAAAGGCAAGGATTGACGCCACTTTGCGGATGATTCCGGACGAAAAGACCAAAGAGGAAATTAATGCGTATCTGGGAGGAGGCACGGAGGATGACAGGGACTGAACGCAAGGCAGAAGACGAACAGATCCGCAGAGATTTTCCGCTGCTGAGACCCGATGAGGCATATCTGGACAATGCGGCGACGACACAGAAACCCCAGTGTGTTCTGGATGCCGTGACAGAGTATTATCAGAAGTCAAATGCCAACCCGCTCCGGGGCCTTTATGCCCTGAGCGTGGAGGCAACGAAGGAATATGAAGACGCGCGGGAGGCGGTCCGTTCCTTTATCAATGCCAGAAGCACGGAGGAGATTATTTTTACCAGGAATGCCACAGAAGGTCTGAACCTAATCGGCTATTCCTGGACGGCAGATCACCTTCAGGCCGGGGACGAAATACTGATTACGGTCATGGAGCATCACAGCAATATGCTTCCCTGGCAGCAGGCTGCAAAGAGAACCGGTGCGGTTCTGAAGTATCTGGAACCGGAAATGGACGGAACCATCACAGAGGAGATGTTTCGTGCCGCACTCACACCGCGCACAAAGCTTGTCTGCATGACGCAGGTTTCCAATGTGCTGGGATGCCGCAATGATGTGAAGAAGTTTGCGGCAATTGCCCATGCGCAGGGCGCTGTATTTGTATGCGATGGCGCGCAGAGCGTGCCGCATATTCCGGTCGATGTGCAGGACCTGGATGTAGACTTTCTTGCATTCTCCGGCCACAAGATGCTCTCGCCGATGGGAATCGGTGTGCTGTACGGGAAGAAAGAAATCCTGGAGGACATGCAGCCCTTCCTGTTTGGCGGTGAGATGATCGAATATGTGACCCGTGAGGGTGCAACCTATGCGGAGCTGCCCCATAAGTTTGAGGCTGGAACGGTCAATGCGGGTGGTGCAGTCGGACTGCACGCGGCGATTGACTATTATAACAGGATCGGATTTGACCGGATCA
>JAJGAH010000110.1 GCA_020844525.1 Eubacterium sp. | reverse complement strand
GCGGATTTTCAGCCCGTTTTTCAGTCCCGGGCCTACAATTCTGCTCTTCCTCCCTGTAATGGCGTAAACAGCGTCATACAGCTCCTTCTTTAGTGAAGGAACAACAGAGGAAATAATTCCGCCCTCCACTTCCCCGGTTGAAATATTGTGGATATGCAGTAACTCGCGGAAAAAAACCGCATATTCATCCCCTGTCTTATGACGATCTGTCCGCAGACAGCTGTCAAAAAGAATACGCTCTCTGTCCATCACACTGAAGACAATATTGGTATTGCCGGCATCAATTGCAATAAACATTCTTACCTCTTTCTGCGTTTGCATATATGTTAACCTTTATTCACGATATCACGCAGCAGCAAAGCATTGATTCAAAAACAAAGCATTGATTTAAAAAGCAAAGCACTGATTTAAAAGCAAAGCATTGATTCAGATCACAGATCAGGCACCGTCACGGCCGTCGGCAGATGGCATCTCATAATCTCTGGCCTTCTGGCAGGTCAGATAGATAATCTGATATCGTTCCGCAATCTTCTGCAGGAAATCCCCTGCGCCCTCCAGCTTCCGGTCATCCAGATTCACAAAGGGATCATCAAACAGCAGAAACGGCTTTTCGTTCTTATACATAATCTCAATCATCGCCATCCTGCGGCACAGACCGACCAGGTCCTGATATCCTTCACTGAGATAGCCGACATCTCTTGACGCTCCTGCCTCCCGTACACGGATATTCAGATCCGCGTCCAGCGTATATTCTTTCCCGTCATCCTTTGAAAGCAGCTGATAGTATTTCATATACTCCGCACGCACGGGCTCCATAAACTTTGCGGAAAAACGGGTCCTGGCCTCCTCCAGAAAACGACGGGTAGTCATCAGCAGGTCATAGCGATGCTCCATCTGCTGCAGTCTCAGAGATGACTGCTCCCATTCGGCTTCCGCCTCTGCGATCGTATCCAGACGTTCGTTGATCCGTTCCGCCTCCCGCTGAGAAGAAAGTATCTCCGATTCAAGTTCCGAAATTTTCTGATGTATCTCTTCCTGCTTCTTTGCATTGGATTCAAGGGACCTGGATGACTGCATCTGACCGGAGGCCTTATGCGGTACATATTTTCCGTCCTGCCCAGCCAGAATCTGACCCATATTATGCCTCTCCTCAAACTGCTCACGCTCAGACTTCCGCATCTGCCAGATCTCATTCAGCGACGCCAGCTGCTTCAGCTGGTCCCGGATGCGGGTCAGTTGCCGGACCTTGTCCTGCTCCGGCAGGTACCCTATGCGTCCAAGATAATCCCGCAGTCCTTCCTCCTGTTCACTGTGATGCGCTTCAGCCTTCTGCTGTCTGTCCTTCAGTGCCAGAAACTCGCGGTACCGTCTTGCATCAAATTTCAGCTCCTGCAATACCTGACCTTCATCGGAGGAGACGTCCCGGCCGGGATAAAACCGATCCAGAAACTGATCCAGCCGGGCTTGCATTTCTCCAGACCTTCGCCTGTCTTCTCCAAGACCCGAAGCCTGTGCCCTGCTCTCCAGCTCCTGATAGGCTTTAACATCCCCGAGAATCTCATATAGTGTCTGGTATGTGTCCTCCAGCGGAACGGAAATCCCGATTTTCTCAAAGAGCGACTGTACATCCTCCTCAATCCTGTCGATTTCCGCTTCGTCTTCGCTTATTTCAATGGAAAGCTTTCGATACGCATCTGCAGAATCCTGTGAAATCTGTGGTCTCCCTGTGCTGTATTTCTCATTCTTTCCATGTCTTCCGGAAAGAATGAAAAAAATTCCAAGGAACAGACATAATACTCCGGCAGCCGGCAAGGCTGCAAACGCTGCTCCCGTAAGACTGCGCAGCTGTGGCATAAACCACAGTACAGCCGCAGTCAGTCCGATACCAGCCAGGAGAAGAAAAACTCCTGCAATCAGATGCCCCTTATTTCCTGCCTGCTGTCTGATTTCATCCTCCTGCGCAGGTATCTTCTTCAGAAGACGCGCATTTGCCTTCTTCTGTGGAAGTGCACTTACAATCGTATTTCTCCGGCCCCAGCTTTGAATTTTTCCGGCTATCTCTTCCTGCTGTGGAAGATACCGGGAAAAATATGTGGCAAGGGCCTGCCTTTTTTCTTCCTCCTCTGTTGAGAGAGTATCTCTGGATACCTTATGTCTGAGAATCTGGAGACTGCGCAGTAAATCTTCCGCCTGTGCAATCTGAGCATCCTCCGGGACGCCGGAACGGAAAACAGAGCACAGGCGCAGGTACTCCCGCTGCTGTTCCGGTGAAAAATCCAGGCTCTCCGAAGACTGCTCCTTTCCATCCATCGCATTCGCTATGGCAAGCCATTCCTCCACCTCGGCGATATCCGGAACCTCATCGGGGAATTTTTCCCGCAGGGCATTTCTGTCCCTCAGAGCCTTCTCTTCCTCCCTGCGGCAGTTTTCATAAAGCTCCCGCTGAACACCAATGTCCTTCTCACGGCTGAGTGCTCTCTGCTGTCCCTGCAGCTGTTCCAGCTCATTGAGAAGGTCCCTTTTCGTCTGCTGCAGAGATGCTGTTCTGAGATTGTTCTGATGATAGGCGTACTCCTCGCCGCTCTTTTCTGCAATGACAGCAGACAGTTCCGCCAAATGGTCCTTCATCTGGTGGATGCTGCCGGTCTTTCTGGAAGGCGTCAATCTGTCCGTCTCAGCCTTGAGTCTCTTCTGGACCGGGTCATAGGCCCGCATATCAGCCTGTTCCCCTGTAAGATCTCCGATTTTCGCGTGAATATCAGCTGTCACATCTGTATGTACGGACTGCTGTCCGATAAAAATTGTCCGCTCAAAGGATGCACGGTCCAATGAAAAAATATCCTCTCCTGGAACAGATGAAAAGTCATGGCAGGCCAGATTGGTATCCGCGTCAAACTGCGCCATCTGGTCTTCCTTGCCGTCCCTCGGTCCGAAGGTGCGTTCCAGACGATACTTGCGGTCATGCCAGATAAAAGTGACAGACCCGCCGTATACGCCATTCTGCCAGGGTGCAAAACGCCTGCGCTCATTTTCGAGATCGCTCTTTTTTCTTTCATTGACGAACCCGTAGAACATTACCAGAAGAAAATGGGCAAAGGTACTTTTTCCCCAGCCGTTTTCCCGCAGAATAGGATTCAGGCCATCCTGAAACTGCAGATCGAGATTTTCAAGGCGGCCAAAATTCTCTATATGGCAGCTAAGAAGCTTCATATCTCTTCATCCTCCCCTGAAAGTGCCAGGATTCCACAACGGATGATTTCCGCTTTTCGCGCATCGGTCAGATCAGGATCATCCTGTACAGTCCTTACAAATTCCCCCTTCAGTGAAGCGTCCATTGCATAGGCACTGTAATCCACAGTCGGTTTTGAATGGTCCTCCAGACGGAATACAGAAAATCTTGCGTCAAAATAATTCTGAATCTGAGTCAGATTTTTTTCACAGCTGACATCCGGATGACCGGTCAGAACAGCCTTGACAAGATCCTCCCTGGGAAAGTTCATCTGGGATTCCATCTTCTTTATGATCACCGGCGTGCTGTCGCATTCCGTGATATCGACCTCCACCTCATGCAGCTGACGCTGCGCTGCCGGCACAAAGCTGCCCCGCAGCACAAATCCGCTTCCCATCAGACCTTTTTCCTGAAGCACCGGCAATTCCCTGCGCTGCTGATCACGTTCATCGGTGATATCCAGCAGAACATATCCATGTTCTCCACACTCATCAAAGCCACGCCCCTCCAGCGCCCCCGGATAACACCAGGCGCCACGTGGAGGCAGAACGTCCTGATGATACTGGTGCACATGACCCAGGGCAAGGTAATCAATGTTCTTGTTCGTGTACTGGGTCAGACCGATCACCTCCGGTCTCCCCTTGGATGGGTACTGCGCAGCCTGTCCGTGCAGCATGACAATATTAAAATCCCCAGATGAAAGATGAAGACTGGAGGCAGCTACCGGGGCATTTGCCTCATTGAGTTCCAGCCCGCTTATGGTGATTCTTCCACCCGCAGGATCATCCGGTTCCGTCAGCTCCGCATGCGGTCTTCCCGCACGGTCTTCCCGGATCGAATATGTTCTCCACTCAGGCCCGAAGGTAAGCAGATTATCCGGTTTTTTCGAAAGCCGGTTGATAAACCCGTCCCGTTCATGATTTCCTGTAAGATAAAAAAACAAAATACCCGGCCGCGTCAGAATGGTCTCATAAACCGTATTCCGTGCATTCGCGGAAATTCTCTCTGAATCAAACAGGTCCCCGCAGATCAGAATTGCCTTCACATTATTCTCTGCTGCACTTCGAACCATCTGCATAAAGGTGCGAAGCAGATCTGCTCTTCTCTCTCTTGCATCCTGGGCACGGAAAACCGATGTCATGCGTGAATCCAGATGCAGATCCGCACAGTGTATGATCTTCAATAAAGCAAACCTCCTATATTGACGCCTGAAAAGACTGTCAGGTTAACCAGACACGGGAACAGAGGAAGAAGATACCGTATTCCCGGCTTCCTCAGGATACCGGGTGACCTGATTGTCCGTGTCTGTAAACAGAACCGTAACCGCCAGATTATTGTCACGAATCAGCTTCTCCGCCTTCTCCTCTCCAAGCAGTATACAGATGGTGGACAAAGCGTCTCCAAGCACATCATCAGAGCCGATGACAGTGGCCTGATTCAGGCTTGTGTCGGCCGGATAGCCTGTCTTCGGGTCCAGAATATGATGATACAACTTTCCATTCTTTTTGAAATATCGTTCATAAACCCCTGAGGATATCACGCTTTCATCTTCCGCATCCACCGTTGTCAGGACCTCTCCCCTGTCTGCAAAGGGTTTCTGAATTCCGACCACAAAGGGGCTTCCGTCCGGCTTGGCGCCGAGAACACTGACATTACCTCCCAGATTAATCATGGCAGAGGTACAGCCGTTCTCCTTCAGGTAATTTTTCAGCTTCAGGGAAATATATCCCTTGGCGATTCCTCCCAGATCAATCATGGTATCCGGCGAGTCGAAGGTAACCGTATTGCCATTAACATGCACCTTTGTATAATCCACCTTCTGCAGTGCCTTCTGGATGGATTCGTCATCCGGAATTACGGGATTATCCGTGTCTCCTTCGAAATCCCACAGCTCCTTCACCGGATAGATTGTGATATCAAAGGCGCCATCCGACATCGCGCCATAGGCAAGTCCCTGACGGATGCATTCAGAAAGGTCATCCGATACTGTTACGCTGTCCGTACTGCGATGGTTCAGATGATACAGTTCACTGCTCTCTTTCTGCGCCGACAGCGTATTTTCCATATCCTCACAGATGGAAAAACAGCCCTTCAGCAGCTTTTTTGCATCTGCCCCGTAAACCCGGATATCGATCACGGTATCAAAGTATGTCCCTGCATCCTCTGCAACCTGTGCATCAGAGGACGCGCTCTGTGTTCCGGACAGAGGGAAGGGAAGGTCACACCCGGAAAGAGTACAGCCAAAAGCAAGTGTGCCGCAGAGGGCCAGGCACAGACATATATGCTGCAGAAAACTGTAATTTTTTTTCGTCATAACCGGCACACTCCACCCACCATTAATTCTATGTTTTATATTATACACGCTACCTGAAAGCATGGCAAACCCCGCCCGTCAGGCTGGTCAAAACCCTATTCCGCCTGCTGCGGGTCATGCATACTGCCAAGTCTGCGCATCACATTCCACACCACAATGCCAATCAGGATGCCCGTAGCAAGTCCTGCCAGCATCAGGACCGGCATATACCAGAGCAGCGGGATCTGCGGGGTCACCAGGAAGGCAACCAGAATCTGCCCGATATTGTGCGCCGCTCCTCCGGCTGCGCTGATTCCGATCACATGAAACCTCCCCGTCTGAAGAAGAAGGGCAGAAATCAGAATACTGAGCATTGCACCTCCCAGGCTGTACGCGATACTGAACAGGTTTCCAAACAGGAATCCGATGACCACCACCCGCATTGCCGATACCAGTACTGCTTCCTTCCATCCAAAATATAAAAGCACAATCAGAATGACCACATTGCACAGTCCAAGCTTGATACCCGGTATTCCGAAGTTAATCGGCAGGATACTTTCTACATATCCAAAGAGAATTGCCAGTGCAGTCAGCAGTCCCAGGACAGCCGCTTTTCTGGCAGCATTATTTTTCATCTTCATTTTCAACACTCCTGCTGCATCCTGCTCTCTGTCACTCTGCAAGGGAATCAATCTGTGGATACCTGCCGGCAGAAGATGACGACACCGAGTTCAAGGAAGAGTTCGCTTTCTCCTCCTGACCGGACCCATCGGACTTTTCAGCATGAATAATACGAAGAACGACCCTGTTCGGGAGACATACAATACTTCCCCCACGCTTTGTCAGAGGTGAAGAATGTACGCATACCTGGTCCGGACAATCAGCGGATATCATCCGCACCGTTCCATCATGTATTTCACATACATTTGTATCATTAATCTGAATCCGGGCATCTTTGTCAAGATCGTAAATGCCATAAGTCTTATTGTCAACCGTGATTTCGAGCATCGGATTTTCCACATACCGCATATGATGGTAATATGCCAGAAGCATCAGGATTGCCGCAGCGGCAATACCCAGTATAAGAAGCAGATCATTCCTGCCAAAGCTTTTCTTGTTCATAAACCTCCGGATAACATAAAAAGCCGCCGCGTACCCGTAAAACCGTAAATCCGCACCTTCCCGGGTCTGATCCTTATCAGGCCAGACCGGGGAAAGCGTGCCCGGAATACAGGCTGCGCTGCAGCTGTTTTCACACTTTTATGCAGATGCGTGAACGCAGGCACCTGCTCTATCAGATATCACACAATACAATGACGCGGACAATCTTCCTTACATGCACCACAGTTCGTGCATTTTGCGTAATCGATGACAGGGAAGCCTCCAACCATTGTAATCGCCTGCTGTGGACAGGTCCGGACACATTTCTGACAGGAAATACATCCGATGGAGCAATTGTTCATGACTGGTTTTCCCTTTTCCGGATTTACGCAGCCGATATGGGAGACATAATTATATGGAACCTCTACAATCAGTCCCTTTGGACATGCGGCCATGCATTTCTTGCAGTCTACACAGGCTTCTTCATCCACATGGGCAATGCCTCTCTGAATGGAAAGCGCGCCGAACTCACATGCCTGCACGCAGTCTCCAAATCCGGTACATCCAAACCGGCAGGATTTTGGTCCGCCGCCGGGAGCAAATTTTACGGAGGCACAGGACTTTGGTCCTGTGTAAATATAGTTGTCCGTCGTTTTCTCACAGTCTCCAACGCAGCGCACGAAGGCAACCTTCCGCTGGTCATCACCGGAGGTAGTCCCCATGATTGCCGCAATCTTATCCGCCACGGGCTTCTGTCCGACCACGCATGCATTTACCGGTGCCTTTCCCTGGGAAATCGCAGCTGCCAGAGCGGCACAGCCGGAAAAGCCACAGCCGCCGCAGTTTGCTCCGGGCAGGACTTCCACAATTTCCTGCTCCTTTTCATCCACCGGAACGGCAAAGGCCTTGCTGGCAAAGCTCAGGAAGATTCCCACAAACAGGCCGACACCTCCTACCATCAGAGTTGCAGCCAGGATCGTACTTGCACTCATCACAATACCCTCCTTCTATCCTTTACTTTAATGCCGAGAATCCGAAGAACGCAATGGACATCAGGGCTGCAGTAATCATAACGATGGGGAAGCC
>JAJGAH010000109.1 GCA_020844525.1 Eubacterium sp. | reverse complement strand
ATCCAACAGCAGCTATGCGGGACAGACCATCTATGGACAGATCAAGTCTATTGATGGGACAGCTCTGACATTGCAGATTGGCACACAGAAGGACGGAAGCAGTGATCTGGATCTGACCGATGAGACAGCTGATATCACGCTGAGTGAGGACGCGACAGTTACACGCGGCGGCATGGGAGGCGGTGGAAATGACAATGGACAGCCTCCGGAAAAACCGGATGACAGCAGCTCTTCCGGTAATTCCGCGTCAGAGAGTTCAGATTCCGGCTCCGACTCGAAATCCGGAAGCAGCAGTTCAACAGGCAGCAACGGTTCCAGTAATTCAAGTTCCGGTTCTTCAGGCAGTGATACAGGCAATCAGAAACCAGATACAGAAACATCTGATGACACTTCCTCAAAAGAGAAGACAGCCGGCAGAAGCAATTCCAAGGGATCCGCTCCGGACGGAGAATCCATCAACAGCAGCTCATCAAGTACAGAAGCCCCTGGAGGAAATCCTCCGAGTGGACAGGCACCGGGTGGAGAATCCATTAACAGCAGTTCTTCGTCTGATACAGGAGCACCAGGCGGCAATGCTCCGGACGGACAGGCACCCGGACAGGAGGACCTTGATATTTCTTCTCTTGCAGAGGGAGACAGTGTAGCGATTACCTTTGACGATGATGGCACTGTAACCTCTGTTGAAATACTTGGCGGCAGCGGTGCCCCCGGCGGAGATATGGGAGGCCAGAGCAGCTCATCAGCAGACATATCCTATTCAGCTGTACAGGATATTACCTCAGATACCTCACTGAGCAATGAATCAGTGGACTCCACAGGCACAGATGAAAATGCCATTCTGACGGAGAGCGGTGCCACCTCGACCCTGAGCAATCTGAAGATTACCAGAAACTCCGATGACAGTACCGGAGGAAATAATTCCAGCTTCTATGGTGTAGGTGCAGCAGTACTTACTACAGACGGAACAACCTATTTGAAGGGCAGTACCATTACAACGGATGCTGAAGGAGGAGCCGGTGTATTCTCGTACGGTGACGGCACAACCTACGTGTCAGACACCACCATTTCAACAAGCAAGGGAACTTCCGGCGGTCTTCATGTGGCAGGCGGCGGAAAGCTGTATGCCTATGATGACACGGTGACCACAGAGGGCGAATCCTCCGCAGCAATCCGAAGTGACCGGGGTGGCGGCACTATGGTTGTAGACGGCGGGTCCTACACATCAAACGGGACCGGATCACCCGCGGTATATTCCACTGCCGATATCACAGTAAACAATGCAACACTGACGGCCAACAATTCCGAGGCAGTCTGCATTGAGGGCGCCAACACCGTCCGCCTGTTTGATTGTAATCTTACCGGAAATATGCCGGAAAACGATCAGAACGACTGCACATGGAACGTCATCCTGTATCAGAGCATGTCCGGGGATTCCGAGGAGGGCAACAGCACCTTCGAGATGAATGGAGGAAGCATTACAGCCAAAAATGGAGGCATGTTCTATACCACCAATACCGAATCCACCTTTGTGCTTGATAATGTAGATATTACTTATGCGGATGAAAATGATTACTTCCTGAAGGTTACCGGAAACAGCAATGCACGTGGATGGGGCAGCAGCGGATCCAATGGTGCGGATTGCACCTTCACCGGAATTTCCCAGGAAATGCAGGGTGATATTATCTGGGATTCCATCAGTCAGCTGGATTTCTATATGACCGATGGCAGCACGCTGACCGGTGCCATTACCGATGATGAATCCAATGCCGGAGATGGCGGAAGCGGATACTGCAATATCTATATCGACAGCAGCTCAACATGGACCGTCACAAAAGACAGTGCCGTTACAAACCTGTACAACGCCGGGACAATCAAGGATGCAGATGGAAATACCGTGACCATCAAGGGAACAGATGGAACCGTATATCAGCAGGGTACCGGCAGTATTACCATCACAGTATCCTCTTACTCCACAAATGCTGATTTGTCCGGTGCATCCTCTGCAGATTCCTGGAGCACCTATGAGACGGCAAAACCATCGGAACTTGCATGAATTACCTCTGATTCAAAACGCAGTAAAATGAGATCTGAGAAAAATATGATCCCGAATGAAATATGATCCTGAATTTCATTACATAACAAACAGGCAGAGATTTCAGATGAAATCCCTGCCTGTTTCACTGTGCAATTATCTATTGCGGTGATTTTGATTGTGATGATATTAAAGGTCAAAAAGTAAGCGCTTTAGAAATTGTCTTGAAATCCGAACATTTGCAGACATGTCAGAAGAACCTTAGTACTTCTTGCGTGTCGAAACCGTGAGGATTTCAAGACAATTTCACAAATATGTATATATTCAATATCATATTTATCCTGTGCAAGCACATTCCCAGGTTCTCGCGAACTCTTTATCTGTAAGCGCGTTCATAGATCCCCGCAATTTCTTCATCTGTTGTCTCAGCAGGATCCGCAACAAAGAGGCGATACATCGTAGCACGCGCATTCTTTGCCAGCGTCATGGCGTCTTCCTTTTTGATCCCATAGTCAGACATCTTCAGGTCATCAACTCCACATGCGCGCTGCAGCTCAGCAAGGGCATCCAGAAAATCCTCCGGTTTGTTCGCATCTGTTTTTCCAAGGAATCTTGCCATATCGATAAAGCGGTCATCACAGATGTGTTTGTCGATCCAGAAGCGGAAGTATTCCAGAGAGAGCATAATCAGACCGGCTCCATGGGGCAGTCCGGTATGATAAGCGCTCATCGCGTGCTCCATACTGTGCTCTGATGTACAGGATGCGTATACCATAGAGTAACCGGAAAGTGTATTGGCGAAAGCCACCTTTTCCCTCGCCTCCATGTCATTTCCATCTTTGACAGCTCTTGGAAGATATTTTCCGATATTTTCAATTGCAGTGCGCTCAACCATCTCACTCATCAGGTTGTGCTTGCAGCTGATATAACCCTCAAGAGAATGGAAGAGGGCATCAAACCCCTGATAAGCCGTGAACTTCGGCGGAACCGTCCGCATCAGCTCCGGGTCAACAATAGCATATGTCGCAAAGGAACAGCCGCTGACACCGATTTTCTCATGGGCACCGGGATTGGAAATCACACTGGTCGCATCTACCTCTGATCCGGTTCCTGCGGAGGTCGTGATGGCGATCCAGGGCAGAGATTTTTCTGCAGGCATCTGCTTGCCGCCAGCCGGTGAATTTGCAAAATCCCAGAGTGTATCTGTATGCTGTGGAATCAGCATGGCGATACTCTTGGAAGCATCCATGACGGAGCCGCCTCCAAGGGCAATCACAAAGTCCACACCCTCGGCACGTCCAATTTTTGCGCCTTCTTCTACAGCAGTATTCTCCGGGTTTGCTGCAATATGGTTAAAATGAACATAATCAACCCCAAGTGCCTTCAGCTCTCCCACAGTCTTGTCAAAGGAACCATTCGTGATTGTGGATTTTCCGTTACTGGTTACCAGAAGCGCTTTCCTGCCAAGAGCCGGAAGCATATGCAGCCTGTTCAGTGCATTTCTTCCAAAAATGACACGGGTCGGTGCATAACAGTTAAAAATATCCATGATTAAGACCTCCACAAGAAAATGATATTTTGAATTATCGCTCTTATTGTATACCTTGTGAAAAGCAGAAAAAAGCCATTATTCTGAAGTATATTTATAGTGAATCCCGTCTGTTTTAATCTATTTTAATTACAAAATTCCATGTGGTGCAATGATAAGTTGGGTTTGCCAATTTTCAGCACTGGTCTTATAATACCCGCATATAAACAGATTACGCCAGCATCACACAGGAAATACAGGTGATTCCATGATACAAATTTCACAGGTGAAGCTTCCGGTGTCACATACCCGGGAACAGCTTCTGCATAAAATAGAAAAACTTCTTCATATAAATTCCAAAGAGATTTCCGATCTGAAAGTTCTGAAGAAATCCATAGATGCCAGAGACAAAAATGATCTTTGTTTTGTCTACACAGTCAGCGTCAGTCTCGACTCCCAGAAGACAGAGAACCATGTTCTGATCCGTTCGAAAAAGAACAGGAATATTTCTGCCTTTCATCCGCCTGTCTACACCTTTCCGGAAAGTGGTCAGAGGGAACTGTCTGCACCCCCGATCATCATCGGGAGCGGCCCGGCCGGGCTGTTCTGTGCCTGGGAGCTTGCGATGCATGGCTATCGTCCGGTTCTTCTGGAGAGGGGTGCGTGTGCATCAGAGAGAAAACACAAGGTTGAGACATTCTGGAAAACAGGAGAACTGGATCCGGATTGCAACGTACAGTTTGGCGAAGGCGGTGCCGGTACGTTTTCCGATGGAAAGCTGAATACAGGTGTGAAGGACCGGTTCGGCCGGAACCATGAAGTCCTGCGGATCTTTGTGCAGGCCGGCGCCCCGGAAAATATTCTGTATGACAATAAGCCGCATCTGGGCACGGACCTTCTGGTACAGATTGTAGAAAATATCCGGAATCAGATTATTGTGCACGGAGGAGAGGTCCATTTCCGGGCCAATGTCACGGAACTGATTACCAGAACTGATGGTATTACCGGGGAAGAAATGATTACGGGTGTCCGTACTGCAAAGGGACAGGAATATTTTTCGGATAATGTCGTCCTGGCCATTGGCCACTCTGCGAGAGACACCTTTGAAATGCTGGCAGGCAGGAATCTGCGCATGGAGCCGAAGGCTTTTGCGGCTGGTGTCCGTGTCGAGCATCTGCAGGCGATGATTAATCGCGACCAGTATGGGCCTGACGCCCCCGCGATGCTTGGCGCCGCCCCCTATAAGCTCACAGGACGTGCAAAAAACGGGAGGGGTGTCTACTCCTTCTGTATGTGCCCTGGCGGCTATGTGGTCAACGCCTCCTCTGAGGAAGGCATGCTCGCCGTAAATGGCATGAGTTATCATGCCAGAGATTCCCGGAATGCGAACAGCGCTATAGTGGTATCGGTAACGCCAGAAGATTTCAAACCATTTCATCAGGAGGGAAAGCCGGATGTGCTCAATGGGATGTTTTTTCAGCGCAAACTGGAATCCCTTGCTTTCAGGGCAGGAGAGGGCAAAATCCCGATCCAGAGATTCGAGGATTTCCAGAAGAACCGCACAGGCGGTATCGGGTCCATAGCGCCCTGTACAAAAGGGGAATATCGAACTGCCAATGTCCGAAGCATTCTGCCTGATTACATCGCAGAGTCTCTGGAGCAGGGGCTTCTTGATTTTGACCGGAAAATCCCGGGCTTTGCCGGCAGGGATACGCTTCTGTCCGGCATAGAGAGCCGTACCTCCTCGCCAGTCCGGATTGTACGCGATGATACCCTGCAGAGCACAATACGCGGGCTGTATCCCTGCGGAGAGGGTGCAGGGTATGCAGGCGGCATCACGTCTGCTGCTATGGACGGATTAAAGGTTGCCGAAAGAATTGCTTCTATATATAAGGCATTCTGAATGTTTGACAGTTTGCACATTCACAGTTCTTTTGATATGTGTTACAATTATGTTTCGCAGGATTATCACTTGTCACATTTTACATGGGACAGGAGTAAGAAATGAAAAAAAACACTACAAAAGAAATGGCCCCTGACAGCTGCCCGATTTCTCCAGAGACAAATGAAATCTATGGTGGTACCAGAATAAAGGAGATGCCGGACCAGTCACGTCCCTATGAGAAGGGAATGCGCATGGGACCTCGGGCCCTTACCGATGCAGAGCTGCTTGCAATTATTCTGCGTTCCGGTACAAAGGGCAAGAATTCCCTGCAGCTGGCAGAAGAAATTCTGCAGCTCTGCCGTTTTCAGAACGGGCTTCTGGGTATTTATCATCTGACGCTGCAGGACCTGACCGCTCTGGATGGTATAGGTAAGGTAAAGGCACTGCAGATTCTGTGTATCGGTGAACTTTCCAGACGCATTGCCAGAGAAAGTGCCTCCTCTTCCCGCCAGTTTAATAATCCTGAGATCATCGCGCAATATTATATGGAAGAGATGCGCCATATGGAGACCGAAAAAGTAATCTGCGTCATGCTGGACAGCCGTCTGCATCTGATTGCAGACACCTCGATCTCATCCGGGACTGTAAATATGTCACTTGTTTCTCCCAGGGAGGTATTGCAGAAGGCCTTATCCTATCATGCTGTTTTTATGGTACTGATCCATAACCATCCCAGCGGAGATCCTGCGCCAAGCAGGGAGGATTACATGGTTACGGAATCGTTATACAAGGCAGGGTCTTTGGTCGGTATTGAGTTATCTGATCACATCATCATTGGAGACCATACTTATTTCAGCTTTCGAAATGACGGATATATTGACCGGCTGTCACGATCAGCCGGATCGCATGAGGCGGCAGAAACGCCCTGACAGGAAAAATTTCCGGGAAGTGTAAAACGGAGCAGAGCAGGAGTTGACAAAATGTCATTGAACCATGTGTATGGCGTAGATATGGGAACCGGAACGGTTAAAATCTACGAGCAGAATAATGATACCATCACAAAGGAAGTAAATATGATCGCGGTTCGTAATGAAGACACCGTGATTGCGGTCGGCAATGATGCCTACGCTATGTATGAGAAAACACCGGACAATATCAGAATCATCTCTCCGATGCGTAACGGACGAATCAATGACGTGCTGATGATGGAAGCAATTCTGCATACGCTGCTGGGAAGAACCGGCGGCTTTGCCGGATTTCATCCGCTTTTGTTTTTCTCGGTTCCTGTAGATATGACAGAAATCGAAAAAAGAGCGTATTCAACCATTGCTCGGAAGGGGCGCTTCCGCAAAAGCCAGGTCTTTCTTCTGGAAAAGCCTATTGCTGATGCGCTGGCGCTCGGTATTCCCCTGCACCATACCAGAGGTTCCATGATTATTAACATCGGTGCTCAGAGCACTGAGGTTTCTTTTATCGCAAAGGAACATGTGATTATCAGCCGTATGATTCCCATCGGCGGCCAGGCCTTCACATCCTCCATTGTAAATAACGTCCGGAGGAAGAACAGCTTTGTGATCAGCCAGCATACCGCGCAGAGACTGAAGCTCACACTGACAGATCTGGGGCAGGAGAAGAATGAGGGCTGCAAGGTAAGCGGCATTGACCTGGACAGTGGTCTGCCGCGAAATGGAATTGTGACCAGCTACAACATCACGTCCAGCGTGGCATCAGAGATGCAGAAGATTGCAGCGGAAATCCATCGGATAATGGAGCGCATCCCGCCGCAGATCCATGCAAATGTCATGAAAGAGGGTATCTATGTCACAGGCGGCAGTACCCATATCGCCGGCATCGTGCCTTTTCTGGAAAACGCACTGGGATGTCCGGTGAATCTGTCCAGATACTATGAACTCAGCACCGTCTGCGGACTCAAGGAGCTGATTAATCACCCCGAATTGCAGCACTGGGCATATCTGCCAGGAAAGAAGTCATCTACATGAAGAAAAAAGGTACACATATCAAAAGCAGATATCTGCTCGTTATTCTGACCATTATCTGTATTGCGCTGGTATTGCTGACAGCCAGTGAACTGGTTCCTGTTACGCCGATCCGCAATGCAGCAGGCACACTTCTGGTGCCCATTCAGACCGGGATCAACAAGGTCGGTGACTGGCTGAACGGACAGGAAATCGGCCAGAAAAACGCGCGTGAGCTTGCAAAGGAAAATGAGGCACTTCAGAGCAAGGTTTCTGATCTGGAGGAGGAGAATACTGT
>JAJGAH010000108.1 GCA_020844525.1 Eubacterium sp. | reverse complement strand
TAATTGCCTGGTTGATCTCTTTATTGCCATACCCGACATTGACATTCACATGCATGGAGGACATATCCGTATAACGGTTACCCTCATAATCATACAGATAAATGTTATCGCAATACTGAATCGGAATCGGATTCAGATTGCGCTGCGCGTTCCATGACTGTAGCACATATTTTTTCTGCTTATCTCTGATCTCATTACCAAGTGCAGCAGCCTGCTGTCTGTCCATTTCCTTCATACGCTTCCCTCCTCTGCAATAAAAAATGCTGTCCCGGAAAATTGTTTTCCTGAAATATAAAATAATCTATGTACTGACATTGATCAGCACCCGCCGGGCTCAATCATGTGCAGTCAGGTAAAAATGCTATGCGCGTCTCATCTGTCTGTACGGTTCAACTGATAGGCACAAGTGTAGCCGGAACAACAGCACAGAACAATAAGTCAGCGCCCAATTATTTTTGGGCCGGGGCACATAGACATTTTTAACAAAACTGCTCTCTTATCTTTGACCGCAGCCATCCCCCAGGCTGGGGCAAGGATTTCATAGCCCATTTGTCAGAGCATTACCGGCCGGTTTGCGAATGACGACAGGGATATGAAATCCTTGCCCTTCCAAAAGGCTCTGAAACACTTTCCCTTCCAAAACGCCCTTGATAATTTGCGATAACTGTATTAGTATTATAGTTAATTTCTAAATTTTCTATATAATATATGATTTTTATAGTGAAAAAGAGCAAGGACGTTCTGTATACAGATTCTGTCCTTGCTCTTTTTTATTCCCCAAAAATCATATTGAGGAATCACATATTGTTCAGAGATCTTCCGCAAAATAATGCATAAGGTTTTCAAGAGGGGGTACTTATGTCCATTGAATTAAAGCGTCTGGTCGAAAAAGTAGCACATATGGATATCACGCTGCTTGCCGGAGAAAATGGCATGTCCAACAGTGTCACCTGGATTCACATGGTGGAATCGGGCCTCGCGACCTCTTTTCTGGAAGGTGGTGAGATCGCATTTGTGACCGGGGTTGCCATCAGCTCCGACCAGGAACTGCTGGACCTGATTCATTCCATATATAAAAAGCAGGCGGCAGGTATTGTGCTGAATACCGGGCCATACCTGGACCATGTACCGCAGGCAGTCATAACATTCTGTGACCAGCACGACCTTCCCCTTTTTGAAGTGCCATGGAAGATCCATCTTGCAGAAATCATGCGTATCTTCAGCTACGCGATTACCAAGGATGAATCCAGAAATGCCGAGATCACCTCCCTGTTCAGAAATGCAATCTTCTTTCCTGAGCAGAAGGATCTTTACATGATTCCCCTGGCACACCTTCCATTTCAGGCAGAATGGAAATATACAGTCTGTGCAGTCAGTCCTTCCGACTGTGAAATTTATGCAGAGACAACGCTTGAACAGAAGTCTGCCGCTGTATACAGCAATCTGAGCCACAAGTACCAGAATTTTTCCGTATTTCTCTCAGACACCCGTATTCTGGCCGTGCTGGGAGATTATTGCACGGACAGACTGCATGAATTTGTACAGGACATGAAATATTATCTGAAGCTGGCCTTTCCGAAGACAGAATCCTTCATCTGGGGCGTTGGAAAAACGACCAGGAGCATCCGCTGCCTGTATAAGAACTACCGGCAGGCCATTGCGGTCCAGAAGCTGCAAAGCAAGGGAAGACTGCGGCCCGATCAGATTTTTTATTCAGAAATGGGTCTGTACAAGCTCCTGATGAACATCGATGACGACGACATCATATCAGATTATCTTCAAAACACGATTAAACCGCTTCTTGACTATGACCGGGAAAATAATACCGATCTGGTCGGCGTGCTCCGGACCTACCTCGCACACGATGGCAGCGTCAAGGAAACCGCCGAAAAGCTGTACGTTCACCGAAACACCATCAATTACTATCTGAATAAGATACGCGATCTGCTCAACATGGATATATCGTCTCTCGCTGTCAAGACACAGCTCATAACGGCACTCATGCTATTAAACATACAGTAAGTAAACCGAACAGAATCCTGATAAACACCTGTATGGATCTCATGTGTTTTATATATAGATGTGCTATATATATGTGCTATATATATGTTTTATATATAGGATTGCATTCAGGCTGCACCTGCAAAAAAAGGCCCCGGCATAAGCCGGAGCCTTATATACAGCTATGACAAAGCCCTTCGCATAATTTTGCGACGGAATTATGCTGTGGTGACCTTCCTCGGGTTGATCTTTACGCCAGGTCCCATCGTGGATGCGACAGAAACGGACTTCAGATACTGGCCCTTCAGTGCAGAAGGTCTTGCCTTGTTGATCGCTGTCATCAGTGTCTGGAAGTTGTCATTGAGCTGCTCTTCTGTGAAGGAAGCCTTACCAATTACAACGTGAATGATATTTGCCTTGTCAAGACGATACTCAACTTTACCAGCTTTGATATCGTTGATTGCCTTTGTAACATCCATTGTAACAGTTCCGGCCTTCGGGTTCGGCATTAAGCCCTTCGGTCCAAGGATACGGCCCAGACGTCCTACAACACCCATCATATCCGGTGTTGCTACAACAACGTCGAAATCAAGCCATCCCTCATTCTGGATCTTCGGAACAAGGTCCATATCTCCTACATAATCTGCGCCGGCAGCCTTAGCCTCTTCTGCCTTTGCTCCCTTTGCGAACACAAGAACACGAACGGTCTTGCCGGTTCCGTGAGGAAGTACAACAGCGCCACGGATCTGCTGATCCGCATGACGTCCGTCACAGCCTGTACGAATGTGAACCTCGATGGTCTCATCGAACTTTGCGACTGCCGCTTTCTTTGCCAGAGAGATTGCCTCTGCCGGATCATACAGATTGGAGCGGTCGATCGCTTTTGCAGCTTCTGCATATTTCTTTCCGTGTTTCATATTATTCAATACCTCCTGTGGTAGTTGCGGGATTTTCCCTCCCACGATCGTATCCGGGGATAATTGGATTCCAATCCCCCTGTGTCCATCCTTCCGGCGCATATGCAAGAATTAACGCTTTCTCCGAAGGAATACCGGACACATATAAAAAAGTTACCGTATACCGAATCAATCCTCTACGACTACGCCCATGCTGCGACAGGTTCCGGCGATCATGCTCATGGCACTCTCAACGGATGCTGCGTTCAGATCAGGCATCTTCATCTCGGCGATTTCCTTTACCTGGGCCTTTGTAATGGTAGCGACCTTATTCTTATTCGGTTCTCCGGAAGCCTTTTTGAGGTTGCATGCTTTCTTGATAAGCACTGCTGCCGGCGGGGTCTTTGTGATGAAGCTGAAGCTCCGGTCTGCATATACTGTAATAACTACAGGGATAATGAGATCACCCTTATCGGCTGTTCTTGCATTGAACTCTTTGGTAAACTGTACGATGTTGACACCGTGCTGACCAAGAGCAGGACCAACCGGCGGAGCTGGAGTAGCTTTGCCTGCAGGAATCTGTAATTTAATGTAACCTGTAACTTTCTTTGCCATTTTCGGCACCTCCTAAAATAATGTGGTATTTGCGGGAATGTCCCTCCCACGGGCCGTCAGCCTGCCTTGCGGACTTCTGCGAAGCTGATTTCCACCGGCGTCGCCCGTCCGAACAGCTCAAGGTTAATGGTAACGGTCTGTTTACTCTGATTGATTGCGGAAACGACGCCTGTGGAATCCTTCCACACACCTCCGATTACCACAACCTGGTCACCAACCTCAAGATCAATGACCACTTTCTCTCCATCATCCACTCCCAGCGGCTGCATCTCAGCCGGTGAAAGAGGAACCGGTTTGGAGCCCGGACCGACAAATCCGGTAACGCCTCTGGTATTGCGAACGACATACCATGTGTCATCATTCATCACCATGTTCAGGAGCACATAACCCGGAAACATCTTCCGCTGCACCTGTCTCTTGGTGCCGTTCTTTACCTCAACGACCTCCTCCATCGGTACACGGACTTCCAGGATCTGATCTTCAAGGTGTCTGTTTGCAATTGTCTTCTCAATGTTGGCCTTCACCTTATTCTCATAGCCGGAATAAGTATGAACGACGTACCATTTTGCTTCTGACTCTGACATGGATCCACCTTTTCCTTACTTAATGATGAGCTGCACAAGCTGCAGTCCCAGACTGTCTATCAGCGTGATCAGTACACACACAACCGCGGAAATAATGACAACGGCAGTTGTCTGCCGTCCCAATGTCTTCGGCTCTGTCCATACGATCTTGTCCCACTCTGTCTTCAGGCCCTTGAACCAGCTATCCTTTTTCTTCTTGTCCTTTGCCGGTTTTCTGGCCTTGTCCTTCTTTACTTCCTTTGCGTCATCTGCCATAATACTCACCTCACTGGAGAAAACGAAATTGCGAAGAAACGCAATTACTTGGTCTCTCTGTGCAGAGTATGCTTTCTGCAGAATCTGCAGTACTTCTTGATTTCCATACGCTCCGGATGAGTCTTCTTATCCTTCGTCGTATTGTAGTTGCGCTGCTTGCATTCTGTGCATGCTAAAGTAATCCTTGTACGCACGACTTCCACCTCCACTGTAATAAACATTAAAATCGGGCCCCGATTTTCCTGCATCTGTGGTCAATGGGAAACGATCACGTTCACCGCCTCTTCGTACCAAAAATGCGTAAAAAAAAAGGACCTACTTCACTGTCGCTGTACTAGCTTAGCACGAAGTAAATCCTCTGTCAATAGACTATGAAATTTATTGTCGCTTAGATAGTCTATGAAATTTATTTTTGCTCAGGTTACGAAATTTATTTTAGCAGCTTCCATCCTTAGGGTACAGAATCTCTATGCCCTCCCGTTCAAAATATTCCATCCAGTAATCATCCGGCTTTTTATCTGTAATGACACCGTAGATTCTCTTCATGGAGTCAATGCGGGAGAATGCCGTCTTGTCAAATTTCGTATTATCCAGAACCAGATAGCTTCTTGCGGCAGACTCAATCGTGGCCTTCTTCAGGGAGGTAAACTGCTGAATCGAATCCATGATACCGTGATCGCGGTTCAAGGCCTTGCAGGAGACAAACGCCTTGTCCACATAGAAAGCGTGCGCGGATTTCTCTGCTTCAGGACCGATGAGCGCAAGGTATCCCTCCTTCAGGGTGCCTCCGGTGGAAATAATCGTCCAGCCTGTCATCTCGGAGAGCTCCAGAATGATCTCGATGGAATTCGTGACGACAGTCAGCCTCTGCTTGCTCTTCAGCGCCTTGGCTATAAAAAGATCCGTGGAGCTTGCGTCCAGCATAATGTGATCGCCATCGTGAATGATACCCGCTGCAATCTCCGCGATCTTCTGCTTTGCCGCGACATTCTTGCGGCTGCGGACCGTCAGGGGCATATCGAATCCTACATTCTCGTTCAGCACAGCGCCGCCATAGCTCTTTGTGGCATACCCCTCCTGCTCAAGCTTCTCAAGGTCACGCCGTATGGTTTCCTCTGAGACGTTGTAAAGTCTGCTTAATTCGCTCACGACAACCTTCTTGTTGTCCTGCAGCTTCTCGAGTATTAAATTACGCCGTTCAATTGCAAGCACAGCCTCATCCTCCTGAATGAAAAAAATAACTCCGGGAAATCTGATTCCCGGAGCCGTATACCTGTCCTCGTTAAAGAATGGTCTGAATAATCTTCTCGTCCGGATGTGCAATTACCTGGGAATCCAGATACATACCTTTTTCACCGGCAATCTGTTTTGCCTTATCGATGGAAGCGGTAACTGCAGATACCTCACCGGTAATCACCATGAAGGACTTTCCGCACATACCCTTTGCCAGACGAAGCTCAATCACATCTACAACCGCAGTCTTTGCAGCCGCATCTGCAGCCTCTATAAGTGATGCCACATCAAAGGTTTCCAGAATTCCAAGTGCATTGACCTCACCGACCTCTGTGGCGCCATACATGGCGGGATACAGGGATTCATGGGGATTGCCCAGAACGAAATTATCAATCAGCTCCGACTCATATGTTGTGCTGGCCGCTTCAACGGAAGATTTAACCGCACTGAGGTCTCCCGTGATGATCGCGATATATTTGCCAGGACATACCGTCTGTGCCTCTACGATGTCAACGTCTGCGGTCTTGACCATCAGATCCGCTGCGGTAATACCTGTTGGAATACTCTTGAATTCAATCATTCCGATTGCTTTACTCATAGCCGCCTACGTCCTTTCTTACTCTTTTCTGATCCTGATAAACTGATCATTCACATCTGTGACTACACCCGGCAGCGACGCATGCATTGCAACACCAAGTCCATCTGCTGCTTTTGCGATCATCTGTCTGTATTCCACATGATCTCCGACCTTCACAATCGGAATAGCCGGTGCACCGATATGCTGTCTGAGAAGAACACGTACCGTTGTCTCCGGCTGCAGTTCATCATCAAGCGGTGCCGGCAGGTCATATTTGCTCAGTCCAAGACGGGCCATCAGTCTCTCCTCCGGAACCTTGCGGAGCTCTCTGGCCGGCTTAACCGGAGCAGCCTCTACCTTCGGCGGCTTGATGCCCTTCGCGCGAAGACCAGCCTTGTATTCACCGATCAGTGTACGTGGTGCAAGGTCCTGCGGACATGCATACATTTCGCAGACACCGCACTGTGAACAGAAATTCGTATTCAGGAACGGATTGAGGTCCTGGAAATCCGCATTCGAAGCGGAACGCATGAAACGTGCCGGATCAATCGGATGACCAAGTGCATTACGCGGACACAGGTCTGTGCAGGTCTCACACTGGCAGCAGATTGAAGCGGCCCTTGCAAGATCAATCTTCGTCTTCCTGCGTTTCTTCATTACTATGATGTGGTCCTGCGGAAGCACAAGGATCGCATTGGTTGTCTTTGTCACCCTGCCATCCGGCGGCTGAATACGTCCCATCATAGGTCCGCCAACGAAGTATACCGGATCCTTGCATGTGACATCTCCGGCAAGATCAACAACGGATTTGTAGGAGCATCCGACGGAAACCGGAACGGTAATCGGCTTCGTTACCTCACCGATCACGGTGAGATATTTAAATGTAACAGGCTTGCCTTCAACTGCCGCACGATAGATGTTGTACATCGTCTCTACATTATAAACGATACATCCCTGCTCAATTGGAAGTCCGCCAGGACGAACGACACGGCCCGTGCACTCGTAGATGAGCACAACCTCATCGCCCATCGGATAAACCTCCTGAAGATAATGGATCTTCATTTCCGGATATTTTCCGATTTCCTTCTCAACCGCAGCAATGGCCTTTTCGTAGGATCTCTTTATGCCGATGATCGCCTGCTTTGCACCGACTGTCTGTGCAACAAGATGAAGACCGGCAAGAATTTCATCCGCATGGCTGCGGATCAGCTGTCTATGTGGCTGCAGAAGCGGTTCGCATTCTGCGCAGTTTAACAGAATGGTATCTGCATTTGTATTCAACTTCGCATAGGACGGGAATCCGGCACCGCCGGCTCCGACTACGCCGCCGTCCTTCAGTCTTTGCTGTAATTCCTCAAATTTCATGCTTACTCCATTCCAGAATTATCTTCTTCAAATACACCATTGTCATCAATGATTCCAACGATTGCTGCGTCAACCGGTGCATCCTGCATATCGCAGCCGATTCTGGCCGCGCTGCCCTGGGCAATCAGAACATACTCTCCGATGCCAGCACCAATGACATCGATGGCAATGATCTGGCGCGTATCCGCCGCCATATGATGCAGTGG